>USPI01000205.1 GCA_900556535.1 uncultured Eubacteriales bacterium
TGCTTAAGCGCATTGCCGAGGGCCTCTTTAGTCGAACTTGCCATAATTACAGCTTCCTTTCCAAACAAGTCATAATATTTGTCTTAACTATATCATATGTTTGAGGAAAATGATAGGTTTTTATTTAAATTTTCTTAGAAATATGTTTAAATATAAGCGACAAAAAGACAGAAAAGGCGATATGAATGGATATTACAGGCAATAACACGGGGCGATACGCTCCCAGTCCGAGCGGTGTCATGCATTTGGGAAACCTTGCGGCGTGTCTGCTTGCGTGGCTGGATATAAGAAAGCTCGGCGGCAGGCTCATCTTCCGAATGGAGGATCTTGACCCTGAGCGCAGCTCGGCGGAATTTGCGCAAAACATCGCATCGGCGCTCACGAGGCTGGGGCTTAATTGGGACGAGGGTTACCCCGACGCGGGCTACAGTCAGGGTGAGCGCACGGCATTATACGAGGATGTGTTCGGGCACCTGCTCAAAAAGGATATGCTCTACCCCTGCTATTGCAGCAGGAGCGAGCGTCTTGCCGCCTCGGCTCCCCATCCCGGTGAGCAGCGCACCGACTCCGGCTGCAAGTGCCGGCACTTCTCGGCGGCGCAAAGGCGCGAGCTTGAGGCCGCTGGCAGACGCCCCGCGTGGAAGATAAAGGTGCCGGACAAGACTATAAGCTTTACAGACGGGCACTACGGGAGCTTTTCCGAAAATCTTGCGGAGTCTGGCGATTTTATAATCAAGCGCTCGGACGGCGTTTTCGCATATCAGCTTGCGGTGTCCTTTGACGATATGGATATGGGCATTGACCGCGTCGTGCGCGGGCGTGACCTTCTCTCGTCTACGGCGCGTCATATTTTGTTCATTTCCGAGCTCGGCGGCACGGCGCCGCAGTATTGTCATGCTCCGCTCCTCGTGACTGACGGCAGCAGAAAGCTCTCGAAGCGCTTCGGCGACCTTAACACGGACTCGCTGCTCGAAAGATATTCGCCCGAGGAGCTTTTGGGCTACATCGCGGGGCTTCTCAGCATATCCGACGGAAGTGCGGAGAGCGCCGGCAGCCTGCTTGAGCGCTTTAGCTGGGATAGCGTCGCAAAGGATGATATTATTATAAAATAGCAAAAAATGATGACGGAGGCTCCGTCATCATTTTCATTATTCTCTGTTAAATTCGCGCAGCTCAAGTCCGGGATTTTTCGTGAGCGCCCAATTGACGCACCACTCGGAGGTGAACAGCAGCAGATTATTTCCGCGGAAATCCTGTACCCACTTGGTATCGCTGGTGAGGTTGAGGTCGTTGGGGTTAATGTCCTCGTTGTCTATCCAGCGCACCACCTCATACGGCATACTGCGGCGGCGGATGTCAACGCCGTACTCATTCTTGAGGCGGTATTCTAGCACCTCAAGCTGGAGGATGCCGACAACGCCGACGATTATCTCCTCAACGCCGGTGTACGGCTCGTGGAATATCTGTATCGCGCCCTCCTGAGCGATCTGCATTATTCCCTTTTCAAACTGCTTGCGCTTCATGGTGTCGATTCGCTCGACTCCCGCGAATATTTCGGGAGCAAAGGTCGGGATGCCCTCGAATTCGACCTTCATGGTCTTGTCGCATATCGTGTCGCCTATGGAGAAGATGCCGGGGTCGAATACGCCGATGATGTCGCCCGCGTATGCCTCGTTTATGATCGCTCTCTCCTGCGCCATAAGCTGCTGCGGCTGCGCAAGGCGGATGGCTTTGCCGCCCTGAACGTGGAAATACTCCTTGTCACGCTCAAATTTGCCTGAGCAAATGCGCATGAACGCAATGCGGTCGCGGTGAGCCTTGTTCATATTCGCCTGAATTTTAAACACGAAGGCAGAGAACTTCTCGTTAAACGGATCGACCGTCTCGTCGCCCGCAACTCTCGGCAGCGGCGGCATGGTCATTTCAAGGAAGCTCTCAAGGAAGGGCTCAATGCCGAAGTTGTTGAGTGCAGAGCCGAAGAACACGGGGCTGAGCTTGCCCTTGCGCACCATGTCGATGTCAAATTCATAGCCCGCTCCGTCAAGCAGCTCAACGTCGTCGCACAGCGCAGAGCGCAGTCTTTCGCCGATGAGCTCGTCAAGAGTTTCGATGTCGTCAAGGCTGCATTCTATCGCCTTGATCTTGTCCTGACCGCGGTGGAATTCACTGAAAGCGAGTATTTCGCGCTTCTCGCGGTCGTACACGCCCTTGAAGTCGATACCGCAGCCGATGGGCCAGTTCATCGGATATGTTCCGATGCCGAATTCCTGCTCAAGCTCCTCCATGAGGTCATAGGGGCTGCGTGCCTCGCGGTCGAGCTTGTTTATAAACGTGAATATGGGGATATTGCGCATTGCGCATATCTTAAAGAGCTTACGCGTCTGCGGCTCGATGCCCTTTGCGGCGTCTATGACCATGACGGCGCTGTCGGCTGCCATGAGCGTGCGGTAGGTATCCTCCGAAAAGTCCTGGTGTCCGGGCGTGTCGAGGATATTGATGCAGTAGCCGTTATACTCAAACTGCATTACCGAGGAGCTTATGGATATTCCGCGCTGCTTTTCAAGCTCCATCCAGTCGGACACGGCGTGGCGCGCCGCAGCCTTGCCCTTGACGGAGCCGGCCAGCTGGATGGCGCCTCCGTACAGCAGCAGCTTTTCCGTCAGCGTGGTCTTGCCGGCGTCCGGGTGGGAGATGATGGCAAACGTCCGGCGGCGTTCGATCTGCTTTTTATCCTGCGTATTCATATGCTCGTTCATCCTTCTCCGCGCCCGGGCTGGGGCGCAGGCGTTATCGTCACACAAGCAGCGCCGCCGGCTGCCAGGGGCAATCGGCGGTACAACTCACAATTTTATATTTTTATCACAGT
>USPI01000206.1 GCA_900556535.1 uncultured Eubacteriales bacterium
TTATAAGTTGAAGGTTATTTCTTTGAGCTTAGATTACCATCTTTCCGGTAACTTTGCAAGCCCCAATATGTTAAATAAATTTTATAAATAAAAGCGCCGGATATGTTTTTATCCGACGCTTTTGCCGTATTATCAGGGTCAAGTGCCCGGTTTACCGAGCATTTTGAACATATTTTTCTTGTACGCTTCAACGCCGGGCTGGTCAAAGGGGTTGACTCCGGACATATAACCGGAGATGGCGCAGGCAAGCTCGAAGAAGCAAACGAGCTCGGCAAAGCCGGCCTCGTCGCGTGCCGTGACGCTTATGCCGATGTTGGGAACGCCGCCGGAGATGTGAGCGGCCTTGACCGCGTCCGCCGCCGTGCGGCAAATGTCGGCATACTCCTTGCCGGCGAGGTAATTAAGCCCGTCGGGGTCGCCCATCTCAAAGGGCACGGAGATGCTTCTGCGGCTGTTTTCAAAGCTGACGATGGTCTCCATGAGCGTGCGCGGTCCGTCCTGAATGTACTGACCCATGGAGTGCAGATCGGCGGTGAATTCAACGGAGGCGGGGAAGATGCCGATTCCGTTTTTGCCCTCGCTCTCGCCGTAAAGCTGCTTCCACCACTCCGCCATGAAGCGGAACGACGGCTCGTAGCAGCCAAGTATCTCAACGCTCTTGCCGTGACCGTAAAGGTACTGCCGTGCCGCGGCGTACTGCCATGCGGGGTTTTCGGGCGAGCGCAGATCAAGCTCCTTGAAGGAGCAAATGGCGGTGGTAATGACGGTTTTGATATCTATGCCGGCGACTGCCATCGGCAAAAGTCCGACTGCGGACAGGACGCTGTATCGTCCGCCGACGTCATCGGGAACGACGAAGCACTCCCAGCCCTCTGCATCGGCAAGGCTCTTGAGAGCGCCGCGGCTTGCGTCGGTCGTGGCGAAAATGTGCTTTTTCGCGGCAGAGCCGTATTTCTCGCGCAGCAGCTTTCTGAAAATGCGGAAGGCGAGCGCCGGCTCAAGCGTGGTGCCGGACTTGGAGATGACGTTGACATCAAAATCCATGTCGCCGAGCTGCTCGAGCGTGTCGCTCAGAGCGTCGGGAGACAGGCCGTTGCCGACGAAAAATATTCTCGGGTCATCGGGCGAGGGAACGGGACGCAGCAGCTCTATAGCGCCGCGAGCGCCGAGGTACGAGCCGCCGATACCGATGACGACGAGCGCCTTTGAGCGGCTCCTGATGCGCTGTGCCGCGCTGAGTATTGCCTTGAGCTCACCGTCGCGTATGCGCGTGGGAAGCTCGAGCCAGCCCGTGAAATCGCTGCCGGCGCCGCTTTTCTCCGTAAGCATACGATGTGCCGATGCTGCCGCGGCGAAGTCCAGCTCCGCGGGATCAAAAAATGCGGAAGCTCCCGAAAGATCAACCTTTATCATTATCACCACTCCGTATCGTGTTTATTTGACACTATATTATACATCTGCTGCGAGAAAATGCAAGGGAAAACTGTCGAAGTGGGGGATTGGAACAGAATTACGGCGAAATAATCGCAAAAGTGGAGCGCACTAACGGGTAACTACATAGCCCTTGAGCAGCTCCAGCAGCACCGCACCGAAGGATGCGCGACCGACCGCGCAGTCCGAGACGAGCGGTACCTCGTATATCGTTTTCCCGCCGGAGCTTATTTTGAGCGTTCCGAGCCGCTGCCCCGCCGCAACGGGCGCGGTGATGCTATCGGGCAGGTGAAGCTCATACCCGGCGTCACTCAGCCCGCTTCTTGTTACGAGCATCGCCTCGGGTGCGTCATACACCGGCTGCACTGCGTCGGCGCTGCCCAGACTTACGCGCACCGGCGGCAGCACATCGGGGCTGCGCAGACTCAAAAGCCCGTAGTTTGCAAAGCCGTAGCTCAAAAGCGCCATGGCGTCCGCGTTGCGCGAGTCTATCGTGTCTGCGTGCATGATGACGGCGATGTATTCCGTGCCGTCGCGCTGCGCGGTCGCACTCAGGCAGTACATGGCTTTCTCGGTGTAGCCGGTCTTGAGACCGGTGCAGCCGTCGTAGTAATAAACGAGCTTATTCGTGTTTGAAAGCCCGAACTGACCGCCGCGTATCGTGTCCATCCAAATCGTCGTGTAGTTTTTTATAAGCTCGTGCCGTATGAGCTCGCGGCTCATGACCGCAATGTCGTATGCGCTCGTGTAGTGTCCGTCGTCGTCGAAAAGTCCGGTGCAGTTCTTGAAATTCGTGTCACGCAGCCCAAGCTCGGCGGCGCGCTCGTTCATGCGCCTGACAAACTCCCGCTCCGAGCCGCAAAGATGCTCCGCCATCGCAACGGCGCAGTCGTTTGCGGAGACGACGGCGATGCATTTGAGCATTTCGTTCACGCTCATTTTTTCGCCCTGCTCAAGAAATACGCAGCTTCCTCCGAAGGACGCGGCGCGCTCGGATGCTATCACCGTGTCCTCAAGCTTAATGTCGCCCCGCTCAAGCGCCTCGACTATGAGCAGCAGCGTCATTATTTTCGTAACGCTTGCCGGCGGCAGGCGCTCGTGCGCAGCCTTTTCGTATATGACCTCTCCCGTGATCTTTTCCATCAGCACCGCCGAGGGCGCAGCGATGTCAATGGCGTCGTCCTTGAGCGTCTGCACCGCATATGCGGGCGCTGCGAGGCTCAATGCCGTTATTGCGGCGATAAAAGAGCACAAAAATCTTTTCATGGCTTATCCCTCCCGTAAAGCCTATGCCCGCGCGCATAAATCATGCCTTCGGTTGCACAATTATGCTTTATTCGACAAAAATCGATATTCTTTTCACAGCTGCGAGCGGAAAAAGCCTTGAAAATACAATGGTTTTAAACATTATCAACATGGTTTT
>USPI01000207.1 GCA_900556535.1 uncultured Eubacteriales bacterium
TTCACCGTTTAATCTGATTTTGAATGATAATAGCCGTGCAGCTTAATACAAATAAATAGCGAATAAGGGCGTGCTTAAAAACACGCCCTTAGTTCCTTTTGTTAAAATCACTCGGTAAAATCGGAAGCGATAAGCTCTGCGAGCGTATCGATCGCCGTTGCCTCGTCAGCGCCGTCGGCAATGAGATTGACTGCGGTGCCCTTAACGATGCCCAGAGAGAGAACGCCGAGCAGGCTCTTGGCATTTACGCGCCTGTCTTCCTTCTCGATCCAGATGCTGCTCTTGAATTCGTTTGCTTTCTGAATGAAGAAAGTCGCAGGTCTGGCGTGGAGTCCTACCTGATTATTAATAACAACTTCTTTGGTTACCATTCTCGCCACTCCTCTAAAAGATTATCACTACTTTAGCAAATTATTTAAAAAAGGTCAACTGATTTTGTCTATTTTGTAGTTTTACACATTATTCACATTTTTTCTTGTTTGCTTTTATTTCAATTCGACTATTGTTACGCCGCTTTCGCCCTCGCCGAATCGACCGAGTCTAAAGCTTTTGACCGCTTTGTTGCGCTTTAGCATCTGCTGCACGGCGGTGCGAAGTGCGCCGGTGCCCTTTCCGTGGATTATCGTAACTGTCTTGAGCTTGCCCATGACGGCAGAGTCAATATACTGCTCGGCGGCGTTTACGGCCTCGATGCTCTCCATGCCGCGCAGGTCGATCTCGGGGCTGACCGCGGCTCTCGGCACACTGCTTCCGGCAAGAGTCACGCTCTGCTTTTTCTGCTTTGCCGCATGACCCTCTATGAGATACACCTCGTCGGGCTTTGCCTTGACGGTCATAATGCCCGCCTTGAGATTCAGCGTACCGTCGGGATTGACCTCTATGACCTCCGCCTTGACGCCCATGGACTTAATTTCGACTGTGTCCCCCGCGCGAACGTCGCGGGCGGATTTTTTATCCTCCGCAGGCGTTTCCGGAGCCTTCGCCTTGACCTTGTTTTGCGTTTCGTTGAGCTTTCGGCGCAGCTCGCTTCGGGCCTCGTTTATCTCCTGCGCCTGCTGCTCCTCGTTTAGCTGCCTGCGCATATCGTCAAGCTCCGCAAATGTGCTTTCGGCGGTCTCGCGTGCCTCGGCGATAATTCGTTCTGCCTCGCGCCTTGCCTTTTCATCGGCCTTTTCAAGGCGCACGCTGAGCTCGGCACGCAAAAACGCCGCTTTTTTAGCGCTCTCCTCCGCTTCACGCAGCTTTTGAGCCGCCTGTGCTCTGTCGCGCTCAAGCATGATCCGCGTCTTTTCGAGCTTCTCGATTGTCGCCTCAAAGCTTGCGTTCTGCACGCCTATGCGCGCCTTGGCATCGTCTATGATGTCCTTGCCGAGCCCCAGCCGCTCAGATATCGCAAAGGCGTTGGATTTACCGGGTATACCGACGAGCAGACGGTAAGTCGGACTGAGCGTTTCAACGTCAAATTCGCACGAGGCATTTTGGATGCCCTCCTCCGTGGTCGCGTAGACCTTGAGTTCTGCATAGTGAGTCGTCGCAGCGACGTCCGCGCCGAGCCTTCTCGCGTGTTCAATAACGGCTATGGCAAGCGCTGCGCCCTCGGTCGGGTCCGTGCCCGCTCCGAGCTCGTCAAACAGCAGCAGAGAGTCATCATCGCACTCGTCCAAAATGTGCACGATATTCGTCATATGCGCAGAAAAAGTGGACAAATTCTGCTCAATGGACTGCTCGTCTCCGATGTCGGCAAGAATATGCCTGTAAACGGGTACTCCGCTGCCGTCATCGGCGGGAATGTGCAGACCGCACTGAGCCATGAGGTTTAAAAGTCCGATGGTTTTGAGCGTGACGGTCTTGCCGCCGGTGTTGGGGCCGGTTATGATGAGTGTGTCAAAATCCTCGCCGAGCTCAAGGCTTATTGGAACAGCCTTATCCTTCGGCAGCAGAGGGTGACGCGCGCGGCGCAGGATTATGCCCTTGTCGCGCAGCTCGGGCTCCATCGCGTTAAGTTTATACGAGAGCTTTGCCTTGGCAAAGATGGTGTCGAGCATGACGAGGTAGGAATAGTCGGACGCGATATCCTCCGCATGAGCGGCGCACTCCGCCGAAAGCTCCGCGAGAATACGCTCGATCTCCGCCTTTTCCTTTGCCGCAAGCTCGCGCAGCTCGTTATTAGCCTTGACCGCCGCCATAGGCTCAATGAAAAGAGTTGCACCCGAGGCGGATATATCGTGCACGAGGCCTTGGATAGCACCCTTGCACTCGGCTTTTACGGGGACGACGAAACGGTCGGAGCGCATGGTGATTATGGGCTCCTGCAGCACCTTCGCATAAGACGGCGAGGATATTATTTTTTGCAGACATTCGCGCACACGCGCACCCGCAGCGCGTATTTTGCGGCGGATATTGGCAAGCTCCGAGGAGGCGCTGTCGGCGATCTCGTCCTCGCCCACAATGGAGCTGCTGATCTTTTCTTCAAGAAATCTGTTTGCGTGCAGCGCGGCAAAAAGATGGTCAATACTCGTTTTGCCGACCTTGTCGTCGGAAACGTAGCCCTTGACAAGTCTTGCGCACTGAAGCACGCGCGCGATATTCAAAAGCTCCGTCGTGTTAAGGCTGCCGCCGAGATCCGCGCGGCTGAGCGACGGTCGAATATCCTTTATTCCCGACAGCGACGGGCTTCCGCGCACGACCATCATTTCCTTGGCAGCGCTCGTTTCGCAAAGGCGTGTCTTGACTTCAAGCTTATCCCCGCTCGGGCGCAGCGCAAGACAAGCCTCCTTGCCGCCCT
>USPI01000208.1 GCA_900556535.1 uncultured Eubacteriales bacterium
CTTACCCTTGTTGCAATGTGGAAGGTGTTCAATAAAATGGGCTATGCAGGCTGGGAGGCCATCGTTCCGTTTTATAACGTCTACATAATCTTCAAGGAGCTTTACGGCAACGGCTGGAAGATGCTGCTTCTGCTCATCCCGCTGTTCAACATCTATGTTATGGTCAAGCTTGACCTCGACCTTGCAAACGCCTTCGGCAAGTCCACGGGCTTCGGCATCGGTCTTATCTTCCTCAACGCGATCTTCATGTGCATCATGGGATTTGATGACAGCACCTACACCAGCCCCTTCAGCGTGTCGGGTCCCGAGCTTTAATTTACTGCAAACTATCAAAAACCGAAGCGCAAGCTTCGGTTTTTTCATGTTATGGTTTGACTTGACGCGGCTTGCGTGATATTATGTAAACACCAAACTATTAGCACGGGAGGTTCAGGCATGGCTGAAAATTCTGATTTTGACCCGCAGAGGGTCTTGGGCGGCGATCTTTCCGAATGCGAGCCCGGTCAGATCCTTGAGCTTACGAAAAAGCTATGCAGGATAGCCGCGGCGGAATGCGGCGAGCAGGGCTTCAGGGGCGGCTTCCGCCCGGGGAATATATATGTCGCCGAGGACGGCACGGTCGCGGTGGGCGCGGCGGGAAAGCCCGGCGAGAACGGCTGGACGAAGCTCGAGCTTGAGTTCATGGCACCGGAGCTGTTCTGGAACGGCGAAAAAAGCGCGGCGGCGGATGTGTATTCCATCGCGCTGATACTTTACACGGGACTTAACGGCGGAAAACTGCCGTTTATTGACTCGCAGGAAATGAGCGACGAACAGCGTGCGGGCGCACTGCGCAGGCGTCTGAGCGGCGACGGCTTTGAGATGCCGGAGGGTATTGACGAGGCTCTTGCGGCGATAGTTGCGCGGGCGCTGTCGTTTGAGCCGAAGAAGCGTTACGCTGACGCATATGAGATGCTGTCGGCTCTGCTTGAATACAGCGGCGAGGAGCCCGAGCCTCGGCCCGAGAGCCGCGGTGCGGTGACTCCGAAGGCAGAAAAGCCCGAGGAAAAAGAGAAAAAGCCGCAGCCGGAGCAAAAAGCTCCCCCGAAGAAGGAGGAGCCGAAAAAGCCGGAGGTGAAAAAGCCGCAGGCGCAGAAACCGCAGCCGGAAAAGCCTCAGCCCGCGGCGGCGGAGCCTGTGAAGGAAAAGCTGACCATCCACGAAAGGCGCTCGGCGAGAAGATCGGTAATTTCGCTGGCGGCAATATTCGTGCTGCTGCTGGCGACGGCGTTTGCGCGTGATGCCGTGACGGTAAAGCCTAATGACCCCGCTATGGAGGCGACCCCGACGCCCGCGGTCGAGCAGACCGCGCAGCCCACGGTCGAGCCCACTGTGCCGCCGACTCCGGAGCCTACTCCGAAGCCCGCGCAGGTGCAGTATATGCTCTACACGGAGGATCTCAGCCGCGACGCCGCCGAGCAGAAATGCGTGGCGCTCGGAGGACATCTTGCGACGATAAAAAACGCCGACGACTATGCGCGCATCTGCGAGCTTCTTTCGGACACGAGCGCACAGTACGTCTGGATAGGCGCTTACCGCGACTCGGAGGGCGCGATAAAATGGCCCGACGGCGGCAGCTATGACTACTACGCATGGGCGCCCGGCGAGCCGTCTCTGACCGACTCCTACGACGGTGCGGCGGAAAACTTCGTCATGCTTGTGCGTCAGCCCGACGGAAGCTGGCTGTATAACGACAGCCGCGAAAACCCGCTTGCAAACTACGCCCGCTTTTACAGCGGAAAAATCGCATACATATGCCAGATAGGATAAGAAAAAGGCACCCGCGAGGGTGCCTTTTTCTTATCTCAGATCCTTTATCTTTACTTTGCGGGTCTCGCCGTGAATTTCCCTGAAGATGCCCGCCGCGCCGAGGAGCGCAAACAGAGCGCCGAGCAGGAGGTTGCGGACGGTCTCGGCAAAAAACTCGTCGTTGGTCGAGAGCAGATAGACAAGCGAGGGGACAATGTCGCCGATGCCGAGGCTTTCGAGAACGCCGTCGCTTATGAGCGAATACAGGTTCAGATAATCCACCGCGAAGTTGCCGAAAACGACGGCGGCGAGGACGCATATTATGACGATGGGCAGCTTGGCGCTCGAATTTTTGCCGCGCAGCAGCTCGTAGCCCTTTTTTGAGCACCAGCCGATGAGAAGCCCCGCTATCGCCGCAAGATAGCCCAGATACAGCAGCACCGCCCACGGTATCGCACCGACGAGCGCGCCCAGAAGCGCACCAGCTATGCCGCCGCCGATGCTGCCCGTGTCGGACTCGCGCCGAGCCTGCATTTGGGCTTCGGCGTTATTGCGAAGGCGCTCCGTGCAGCTTTCGTGCAGGTGAAAGGCGACGCCGTTTATGAGCTTCCAGCTTCCGCCGACGAGCTCCGTGCCGCACTCGTTGCAGACATTGACACCGTCCGCGCCGACGCTTGCGAGCGTGTCGAAAAGGAAGTCGCAAAAGGCGATGAAGCATTTCATCGTGCCGGGGTTATCCGTAAAGGTGAATACCAGCGCATCGTTCATGAGCTGCGTATCGACGATGCGAAATTCCTTTTTCAAATCATGCGCGTGAAGGCGGTCGGCAAATTCGCCGAAGGTCTGCGCATCGTGCAGCCTTGTCGTCACGGCAAGGCGCTTGTATCCCGAGCCCTCGGAAAAGGTCGCGGCGAAGCCCCTGAACGAGCCGTATGCGACGCCCGAGGCAATGCTCATGCCGTTTTCTCTGGCAAGCTTTCTGAGTCCCGGTCCTA
>USPI01000209.1 GCA_900556535.1 uncultured Eubacteriales bacterium
AAAGAGAAAGCAGGGAGACCGGCTGACAGGAGAGAGATAGACAGATTCCAGCGATAGGAGTATGCCGGAGGGATCGAGAAGATAGGGAGCCATGCCCGCGATGATGTGCGGCGCGAGCTTTTCGACTCTGGGTGAAACGAATTCATCGACCCAAACGAGCTTGATGGCGTCGAATTTGCACTTTGTCGTGCATATTCCGCAGCCGACGCAGCGATACTCGTCAAGAACGACGGCGCCGCAGCCGAGACAGCGCTCGGTCTCCGCCTTCATCTGCTCTTCCGTGAACGTTCCGCGCAGATCCTTCATAGTCTTTTTCGCCTTCTCGGCTCCCGCATTTGCGGCCTTCTGACGCGGCGTTGCGTCATATCCGCCGAGAGCGACTGCCGCGCGGCTCTTATCGAGCGAGGTAAAGACGCGTCTGTCGCGGCCGAGATTCTGAGTCTGACCGGGGTGGACATATCTGTGGATAGAGACAGCGCCCTCTTTGCCTGCCGCGATCGCGTGGATAATAAACGACGGTCCGGTAACGACGTCGCCGCCGGCAAAGACGTCGGGCTCGCCGGTCTGATACGACAGCTCATCGACCTTGACGCAGCCCTTCTTGTCGAGCTTCATTGCGCCGAGCTCGATGCCGCTCCAATCGATATGCTGACCGATAGCGCCGATGACGTTGTCGACCTCGATCGTCTCAAATTCTCCGGTGCCGACAGGGGAGCGGCGTCCGCTTGCATCGGGCTCGCCGAGCTTCATGATTTCGAGCTTGAGCGCCTTGACGGCACCGTTTTCGCCGATGATCTCGACAGGGGCGCGCAGAAGCATCAGCTTTACGCCCTCATTCAGAGCGTCTTCGACTTCCTCATCGTCAGCCTTGAGCTCATCGCGTCCGCGGCGATATACGAGCATGACGTTTTCGGCACCGAGCCTGACTGCCGTTCTCGCAACGTCAACGGATACGTTGCCTCCGCCTATGACAGCAACGCTGCTGCCGATTTTCGGTGCCTTGCCGGTGAGCGAGGCACGAAGGAAGTCGATGCCGCCGTACACACCGTCAAGCTCCTCGCCGGGAATGCCGATGGGGGAACTCGTCTGAGCGCCGATCGCCATATAAAACGCCTTGTAGCCCTGAGAGCGCAGCTCGTCGAGGGTGACGTCCTTGCCGACCTCAACGCCTGTTTTGAACTCAACGCCGAGCTCACGCAGGACCTCGATCTCGGAGAAAACAACGTCCTTTTCGAGCCTGAATGTCGGTATGCCCATGGTCATCATGCCGCCGAGAGTGTCCTCTTTTTCAAACACCGTGACGGGGTAGCCCTTAACGGCGAGATAGTACGCACAGCTGAGTCCGGCGGGACCTGCGCCGATGACGGCTATCTTCTGCGGATACATTTTGCCGATCTGGTTGAGCATCTTCGGCACGAAGCGATGCTCTGACTTCATATCCTGCTCGGCGATGAATTTCTTAATATCGTCAATTGCGATGGGGTCGTCAATATCGCCGCGTGTGCAGGCGTCCTCACAGAATTTGGGGCATACGCGTCCGCAGATGGCAGGGAAGGGATTCTCCTTCTTGATAAGCTCAAGTGCGTCCTGATATTTGCCCATTGCCGCGAGCTTTATGTAGCCCTGAACCGCAATGTGCGCGGGGCAGTTGGTCTTGCACGGCGCGGTGCCGGTCTCGACGACGTCCTCGCGGTTTTCGCGCCAGTCGATATTCCAGTGCTCGCTCGTCCAGATCTTGTCATCGGGCGTCTCGGACTGTCTTATCTTCAGCGGCTCGGTCGAGCACAGCTTTTGACCGAGGCGCAGAGCGTTCATCTGGCAGTTTTCAACACATTGTCCGCACGCAACGCACTTATCCTTATCGACCTGTGCGCGGTAGTTTGATTTCATAACCGTGGGATCGTTAAACAGTCGGCCGCCGCGAAGCGACAGGCAGGAGCATTCGCAGCAGTTGCAGATACCTGATACCTCGCCCGTGCCGTCGGTGTTCGACAGCTCGTGGATAAGACCGTTATCCTCGGCGCGCTGCAATATCTCATATGCCTCTTCCTTGGTTATCTCGCGTCCGTGACCGGTTTTGACGTGGAAGTCGGCAGCCTTGTTGAGCATGATGCACATATCCTCTTCAAGGTGTCCGCAGCCCTCGCCCATGATCCTGCGGGTGCGGCGGCAGGAGCAGTCGGTAACGACGATCTTCCATGCGCCTTCTATGTATCTGCTCAGCTGATCCGAGGACACGGCCTGACGGTTGAGGTCAATGGCCTTCTGTACGGGAATAACGCGCATAACGCCCATGCCGCGTGGGAGGTTAGGCGTCATAAGCTTCATGTTTCTGAGCGTGTACTCATCAAAACAGCGCGCTATCTCCGGGTGCGCCTCGACCTGAGCCTTGTTGCCGACCATCATTTCCATTATGCCCGGTACCCAGCAGGGCATATAGTAATATTCGATGCCGTCGGCGGGGTCAGTGTAAAAGACAATGACGCCCTCGTCGCCGAGCTCCCAAAGGAGCTTTTTCGTCACATCAAGCGGCTTGCCGCATTTCTTTGCGATCTCCTCGAGCGTAAGCGCCTGACGCACCTTACACGCAAGCGCGACATCGGCCTGTTCGTCCGTCACGACCTCGTTGAGTATCCTGTACTCCGGATCTGACGGCACATTCGGGATTCCGGTTCGAGCCTCTAAAGTGATCTTGTTGGCAAGCGCAAGGATTTTAGGTCTGAATGCCATAGTGTTTCCCCTTTCTTTTACTTTTT
>USPI01000210.1 GCA_900556535.1 uncultured Eubacteriales bacterium
AGATGGGTCGAAACCGCGCTTTGGCCGTTCATGATAACGGTTAAGACCGTCCCCGTTGCGTCGTTCGTGGTCATCTGCCTTATATGGCTGTCGGCGCAAAATCTCTCGGTGTTCATATCGTTTCTCATCGTCCTGCCGGTCGTGTACGGCAACGTCCTTCAGGGAATAAAGAGCGAGGACGGAAAAATGCTCGAGGTCGCGGAGGTCTTTCGGATGCCCGTGCTTCGGCGCATACTGTATATTCATATGCCGCAGCTCAAGCCATTTATTCTGTCCGCGTGCGCAACGGCGCTCGGTATGTCGTGGAAGGCGGGCATCGCCGCCGAGATCATCGGAACGCCCGACGGCTCGATAGGAAAGCAGCTGTACTATGCGAAAATCTATCTTGACACCGACGACCTTCTGTGCTGGACGGTAATAATAGTTATAGTAAGCGTCGCGTTTGAAAAGCTGTTCATGCTGTCGCTCAGAGCGGCATACCGCAGATTGGAGCGCAGCTGATGGAGCTTATAAAAATATGCAAGAGCTTTGACGGGAATATAATCCTCGACGATGTGAGCCTGCTTATCCCCAAGGGCAGCCGTGTGCTCATAACGGCGCCGTCCGGCAGAGGCAAAACGACGCTTCTGCGCATCATGATGGGGCTGCTGCCGCCCGATTCGGGCAGCGTTGTAAATCGCCCCGCGCGTCAGGCCGCCGTCTTTCAGGAGGACAGGCTGCCGGAGGAATTCACAGCCGTTAACAGCGTCAAAATGACCTGCCGCCGCGGCGTTTCAAAGCAGCTCATCCGCGAGCATCTTGCCGAGGTCGGACTTGCCGAGCACACGGAAAAGCCAGTCGCGCAGCTGTCCGGCGGTATGCGCCGCCGCGTTGCGATAGTCCGCGCCGTTCTCGGCGACTCCGAGATAATTTACTTCGACGAGCCGTTCACGGGGCTCGATGAGGACACAAAAATGCGCGTTATCGACTATATTGACCGCCATACCGACGGCAAGACCCTCGTTTTCGTGAGCCATAACCCCGAGGACGAAGCGCTTCTTAACGCAAAAAAGCTCAGTATTTAAGAAAAAAACAGCACCCCGTTTTCGTAAACGGGGTGCTGTTTTGCTGCCTTGCGCCGCGCCTATTGCGGCTGCCTCAGCTTTTTGAAGCTTCCTTTTTGAATTAAGCCGATTATCTGTCCCGAAAGAATGACGGTCAGCAGAGAATACGCGATGCGGCTGAGCGGGATATAGGTCAGCGACATGAGAAGAACTATGAGGTCGCTTGCGAGGTACACCCACTGTATGCCGATGCAAAAATGATGCGACAGACTCAGCGCGAGCGAATCGTCTCCCGTGGGCGCGGAGTTAGCCCGTACGCACAGCCCGACGCCGATGCCGACGAACAGCGAGCCCACCACCGCGGCGATGAGCGGCATATCCGCAAGCTGCGGCCAAAGCGGAGGAAACTGCTCGAACACGGCGTAAAAGAGCGAAAATCCGCCGCCGGCAACGACCGAATATGCGATAAATTCCTTGCCGAGCATCTTGAAGCCAAGCAGATAGCAAAGGCCGTTGAGAATAAGCCCGGTCACGGACGGGGAAATGCCGAACCATCGCTCCAAAAGCAGCGTCAGACCGAGCACACCACCCTCGGTTACTCCGGAAATCGAATGTATATTATAAAGACCAAAAGACAATATTGCGCTGCCGAGCAGTATGCTCAGGCAGTTTTTCAGCTTCAGCCGGGGTATCAATTATAACAAAACCTTTCATTTTTGATGATCTCCTCCGCGTACTTGACGAAGTGCTTAACGGCGGGGGAGGCGTTTTTGAGCGAACTGAGCGCCATGCCGAACATGATGCTCCGCGCAGGCTCCACGGGGATCTTAACGACGTTGCAGGGCCAATTCTGCGTTATGAGCTCGTTCATTATGCTGATGCCGAGCCCCTTTTCAACCATTTGCAGCGCCGAAAAGCTCTCAACGGTGGAGAAGCTGATGTTCGGCTCGATACCGAACTCATCAAACAGCGCGATCGCATCGTCGTCGTGACCGAAGCCGGGGAGAATGAGCTTTTCGCTGCGGCACAGCGTGATGGGATAGCTATCCGCACCTGCATACGGGTGGTCGGGCGGCAGCACCGCCATCATAGGATCCTCCGTGAGCGGGATCCAGTCATACGGAAACGGCTCCTTGTAACTCGTGAAGGCAATGTCGGCGGTCTTGTCGTCAAGCCACTTGTTGACCTCCTGCCGAATTCCCTCGAGCAGATTTATCTTAATCTGCGGATAGTCCGCCTGAAAACGGCTTATCACCGTCGGCAGCCAATGCGTTGCGATGCTCGAATACGACGCGATAGTAACGCTGCCTATGAGAAGCCCCTTCGTGTCGGCGGCTATCTGATAAATGCGCTCCTCCTGATTTAAAAGCTCGCGTATCGCAGGCAGGAGCAGCTCGCCGTCGGAGGTCACCGTGACGCCCCTGTTGGTGCGCCGCAGCAGGGCAAAGCCGAGGTCTGCTTCAAGCGCTGTGACAAGCTGGCTGACGCCCGACGGGGTGTAGCTCAAAAGCTCTGCCGCCTTGGAAAAGCTGCCCGTCTCGGCAGCGGCTATGAATGCTTTGCAGCGCGAGGTCTCCATAATTTTCTCCTTTAAGTAATACTTAAAATAGCCTCAACGATCAATAGCTTTACTTTTGCGTAAAAATATTTTACAATGCGGACAGTAAGAAATCAAGCACTATTCAGGGCCCGAATATAATTGAT
>USPI01000211.1 GCA_900556535.1 uncultured Eubacteriales bacterium
GAGGTCCTGTTTGCTATCGAGTGACCCTCGCCCTCGGGGCAAAACGCCGTGTCGCCCGGATAGAGGGTCACGATGCTGCCGTTGTCGCTGTATTCGCCCTCGCCGGATATGATGCAGTAGTATTCGCCGTCGCCCTTGTGAATGTGCCAGCCGAGCTCGCTGCCCGGCTCAAGCGTTGCAACGGAAAACACTCTGCCCTTGTCGTAAAGCTCCTCAGGCGTTTCGATTATACGCTTAAAATGCACCTTGCCGCTGCCGCCGAATATGTTTTCGGCAGTGTCGAGCCTATGCTCGCTGTTTCTCTTTATCATATCAGTCGTTTCTCCTTCCGCCGACTATTATAAGAAATCTCATGAGCTGCGCGAGCGAGACGGCAAGCGCCGCAACGTAGGTCATTGCCGCCGCGGAAAGCACCTTCTTTGCCTGCCTGAGCTCCTCGCCCTGCAGGAGATTTGTTTCCTCTATCGTCTTGAGCGCGCGCGACGAGGCGTTAAACTCTGTCGGCAGCGTCACGAGCTGGAACACCGTGACAAGACCGAAAAGCGCGCAGCCGATATAGGCGATCATAACGAAGACCTCGCCCATCGACGAGAGCAGCAGACCGATTATGATAAGCGGCACGGAGAGCTTTGCGCCGATGTTCGTGATCGGAACTATCGCCGTGCGAATCTTGACGGGCGCGTAGTTCGTCGCGTGCTGTATCGCGTGTCCGACCTCGTGGCAGGCGACGCCGATGGCGGCCGTCGAGGTGCTCGAATAAACGTCGTCGGACAGGCGCACGACATTGGCAGAGGGGTCGTAGTGATCTGTCAGTGAGCCCTGAATGTGCTCGATGCGAACGTTTCTGAGTCCGTTGCGGTCAAGCACCCACCGCGCGGCGTCGGCGCCGGTCATGCCGCGCACGTTGCGCGTTTTCTTGTATTTTTCAAAGGTGGAGTTGACCCTTGCGCTTGCCCACATCGCAAAAAGCATTGCCGGCAGCACAAGGACTATATACGTCCAGTCAATATACATTTTTCACATCCCCAATTCTTCGTCAATGAGCACGATCTCGACCTTTTCCATGTCCATCATCGGACCCCACAGCACGAGCATCGCGTTGCAGATCCTCTCGGGCGAGCGGCAGTCGTGGCACTTGTCGTCGAGCTTGCAGGGCGTCTTTGCGGGAAAGCGCTTGCAGTTTAAGACAGCGGCGACATTGCGCGCGCGGGAAACGGCGGACTCAAAGTCGGGGCAGATCTTGTTAGTGCCGGCGATGATATAAACGGCCTTTTCGCCGAAAACCTGACCTGCGAGGCGGTTGCCGCGTCCGTCGATGTTTATTATCTCGCCGTCCTCGGAGATGGCGTTTGCGCCCGAAATGAACACCTTCGCGGCGTTTTCCTTGTAAAGGGTGTCAAAGCCCGGCTCGCGCCAGTGCCAGAATACCTCGTTGCCGTTTTCGCACAGCTTGTCGAAAAGTCCGAGCTGATCGACGGTCTTAGAGCCGCCGATGCCGACGCTCGTGTTTTTTATCTCGCCCAGCAGATACCTGCACGCATCGTCGCCGGTCGCAAAATGCCGCACCGAAAACCGGCGCGCCTCAAGATTTTTAATCGTTTTTTCAATGTCCATATGTACGCTCCTTTCATATCGCTTTGTGGTCATTATATAATAGGAGCGCTTAATTATCAAGCCGCTTTTCAAGCTCGCGAACGAGAGCCGAGGCCGAGGAAACGAGCTGCCCTGCCGTCTCCGTGTCCGAGGCGTTTGCGGATATTCTCACTGCGGCGCTGTCGGGCAGAGCCTCGATGCGCAGCTCGTAATCGCCGCCGCGAAACAGAAAGCCGTCGGAAAATTCCGCGCCCAGACCGAGGAATGCGCAGCTTATCCTGTCCATGAGCCGAGCACGGTCGCAGCAGAAACAGTCGGCGTTTTCCATGCCTGAGCGGGGCTTTGCGGCGGGGGATTCCGAGGCTGCCTCAAAGCCGCCTGCGAGACTAATGTTAAATCTTCCCGCAAGCGCGTCGGCGCAGCACTCGTAGTAGCTTCGCGGTGTGCCAATATCGCACCAGTAGCCGTCGGCTTGAAAGCCCATAAGCTTTTCGCCGCCGTCGAGCAGGGCGGGGAATAAGTCCTTTGCAAAGTCAAACTCTTTGCCCTGCGGAACGAGCTGCATTGCGCGCGGGGTGAGGATATAAATGCCGGTGTTCACGAGATTGGTCACGACGCGCCCCCAGTCGGGTTTTTCTATGAATGAGCGGATATAGCCCTCGCGGTCGCACAGCGCAAGCCCGTAGCGCAGCGGCTCTGCCTCGGGAAACAGCGCTATCGTCGCGGCAGCCTTGCGGCTTTTGTGCGCAGCTATCATCTCGGACAGGTCAAAATCGCAGGCAGCGTCGCCTGAAATTACGAGAAAGTCCTCGTCCTTGTAAAAATCCGCGCAGTTTTTCACTCCGCCCGCCGTGCCGAGCGCCGATTCTTCGACCCTGTATTGAAGCCTCACGCCGAGCCTTTCGCCGTCTCCGAAGCAGTTTTTAATGTCCTGCGCGCGGTATTTCAGTGCGCAGCAGATGTCGGTGATGCCGTGCTTTTTGAGAAGCAGGATTATGTGCTCCATTATAGGTCTTCCGCAAAGCATCGCCAGCGGCTTGGGCGTATCGCCCGTCACGGGCTTGAGTCTGCGTCCCTCGCCGCCTGCCATGATTATCGCTTTCATGCGCTCAACTCCCCTCAAAAAC
>USPI01000212.1 GCA_900556535.1 uncultured Eubacteriales bacterium
GATTGGAGCGCGGAGTTCTGCCGATGGGGCTTTGGTCGATGTCAATGACCTTGTCGATATCGTCAATGCCGCTTATGCCGCCGCACTTGCCGGGCTTGACCTTGGCTCTGTTTTTCTTAAGAGCAAGGGTCTTGTACAGTATCTCGTTAACGAGGCTCGATTTTCCGCTTCCTGACACACCTGTCACGCAGGTGATGACGCCCTTGGGTATCTCAATGTCGATGTTCTTGAGATTATGCTCGGCGGCACTGGAAATTTTGATAAAGCCCTTGTCGGCGCTGCGTCTGCGCTCGGGGACGGGAATGACACGCTTGCCGCTGAGGTACTGCCCCGTCAGCGAGTTCGGGCAGGCGCAGATATCGTCCACCGTGCCCGCGCAAACGACGCTTCCGCCGTGGACGCCCGCTCCGGGGCCAATGTCCACGATATAGTCCGCGGCGCGCATGGTCTCCTCATCGTGCTCGACGACTATGAGAGTATTGCCGAGGTCGCGCAGATCCATCAGCGTTTTGAGTAGCTTTTCGTTATCTCTCTGATGCAGTCCGATGCTCGGCTCGTCGAGGATATACAAAACGCCCGTGAGCGATGCGCCTATCTGCGTTGCGAGCCTTATTCTCTGGCTCTCACCGCCGGAGAGCGTTGCCGCGCCGCGCGAAAGGCTCAGATACTGAAGCCCTACATTTTTGAGAAAGCCGAGTCTTGCGTTTATCTCTTTTATGATCCTGTCGGCAATGATATGCTCTTTTTCGCTCAGCTCAAGCGAGGCAATGAAGTCCATCGCCTCCGTGACCGACATATCGCCCATTTGAGCGATGCTTATGCCGCCGACCGTGACCGCGAGAGCCTCCTTGCGCAGACGGCGTCCGCGACATTCGGGACAGGTGACCTCGGACATACACTCCTCGATCTCCGCGCGCATTGCGGGGCTCTGCGTTTCGTAATAGCGGCGCTCAAGGTTTTTGCATATGCCCTCGAACGGGCGCGAGAATTTGCCCGCAAAGCTGCTGTTTTTGCGCTCTCTTTCATAGGAAAGGTCGAGCTTCTCGCCCTTGCTGCCGTAAAGGAGAATATCCTTCACTCCCGCGGGCAGCTCGGCTATGGGCGTGTCGAGCGTGAACCCGTATTTTTCCGCAAGTGCGTTATAATACATGGCCGCTATCGAGTCGGCGCCCGAGGACCAGCCCGTGGCTTTAATTGCGCCGCCGTTTATGCTGAGCTTATCGTCGGGGATTATGAGGTCGGGATCTACAAGCAGCTGCATACCCAAACCGTCGCATTTGGGGCAGGCGCCGTAGGGAGTGTTGAACGAGAACATTCGCGGGGTGAGCTCCTCGATGGATATGCCGCAGTCCGGACAGGCGTAGTTCTGCGAAAAGAGAATCTGCCTGTTTTCGCTGACAACGTCGGCAATGACAAGTCCGCCCGCAAGCGATGCCGCTGTTTCGACCGAGTCGGCAAGGCGGCGGTTAATGCCCTGCTTTATGACGAGGCGATCGACAACGACCTCTATCGTGTGCTTTTTGTTCTTATCGAGCTTAATTTCCTCAGACAGCTCATACATACTGCCGTCAACTCGCACGCGGACATAGCCCGATTTACGCGCGTCATCAAACACCTTCACATACTCGCCCTTGCGCGCACGCACAACGGGGGCAAGTATCATGAGCTTTGCGCCCTCTCCGAGCTGCATAAGACGGTCGATTATCTGATCTACCGTCTGCTGCTCAATCTCCTTACCGCATTTAGGGCAGTGCGGTCTGCCTATACGCGCCCACAGAAGACGCATATAGTCGTAGATTTCCGTGACCGTTCCGACGGTCGAGCGCGGGTTCCGTGAGCCTGTTTTCTGGTCGATGGATATCGCCGGAGAAAGCCCCTGGATGTAGTCAAGGTCGGGCTTATCCATCTGACCGAGGAACTGCCTCGCATATGAGGAAAGGCTCTCGACATAGCGGCGCTGACCCTCGGCGTAGATCGTGTCAAACGCAAGGCTCGACTTGCCGCTTCCGGAGACGCCGGTCATGACGACGAGCTTATTGCGGGGTATCTCAATGTCAATGTTTTTAAGGTTATTGGCTCTTGCGCCTTTAATTTTAATATAATCAGTCATTCTCACTAACCAGATCCGCAAATTCCGCGCGCGTGAGTTTGGCGAGCTCATCCGGGTCAAGCTCGACCTGATAGCCTATCTTGCCTGCACTGACCATGACGGTCGGATAGCTCTGCGCGCTTTTATCAAGGAAAGTTTTATACTGCTTTTTCATGCCGAGGGGCGAGCAGCCTCCGCGCACATAACCCGTAAGAGCGTTTATTTCGCTCACATGGATCATTGCGATCGACTTCTCCCCTGCCGCCTTTGCGCCCTTCTTGAGGTCAAGCTCAGCCGTGACGGGAACGTCAAACACATAGACCGTCTTGCTCGCGCCCCGCGCAACAAGGGTCTTGAAAACCTGCCCGGGCTCCTGACCGCATATTCGCGCGACCGTGGCGCCATCCACTGCCTCGTCACCGTGCGGATATTCGTGCGGCGTGTACTTAATCTTTTTCTGCTCAAGCAGACGCATTACATTCGTTTTCTGCTCTTTCATAGTATCTCCTTTATGCACTGCATAATAGAATATTATACCGCGATTTAATTTATCTTTCAACATAAAAAAGGACTTCCGGAGGCATCCGGAAGTCCGATATTGTTAATTTGCGGATGAAAAAAATCAA
>USPI01000213.1 GCA_900556535.1 uncultured Eubacteriales bacterium
ATGCCGGCGCCGAGGACTTCGATCCAGCCCTCGCCCTTGCAGGTGGGGCAGCCCTTGCCGCCGCACTTGTGGCACTGAACGTCCATCTCGCAGCTCGGCTCCGTGAAGGGGAAGTGGTGCGGGCGGAATCTCGTGACGGTGCCCTCGCCGAAAAGCTCCTGCATGACGAGGTTGAGAGTGCCCTTGAGGTCGGCCATGGTGACGTTCTTGTCGATGACCATGCCCTCTATCTGGTGGAACATCGGGGAGTGGGTCGCATCGACCTCGTCCTTGCGGTAAACTCTGCCGGGGGCGACGATGCGTATAGGCAGCGGCATGGTCTCCATCGCGCGGACCTGCATGGGGCTCGTCTGCGAGCGGAGCATCACGCGGCTGTCGGTGTCAAAATAAAAGGTGTCCGACCAATCGCGGGAGGGGTGACCCTCCTCGGCGTTGAGCTTGTCGAAGTTATAGCTTGCAAGCTCGACCTCGGGACCGTCAAGCACGGTGAAGCCCATGCCGACGAAAATGTCCTTGATCTCGTCCAGCGCCTTATACATCGGGTGCTTGTGACCGAAGCGTATCTCCTCGCCGGGAACGGTGACGTCAAGCGCCTCAAGCTCCAGACGGGCCTCAAGAGCCGCCGCCTCAAGCTTTTTGCGGGTCTCGTCGATGGCCTGCTCAAGCTCTGCGCGGATCTGGTTTGCAAGCTGACCCATGACGGGGCGCTCCTGTGCGGAGAGCTTGCCCATCTGCTTCAAAATCGCGGTCAGCTCACCCTTTTTGCCGAGATATTTGACTCTCAGCGCGTCAAGATTTTCAGGACTGTCAGCGGCGAGAATAGCCTTAACGGCGCTTTCTCTGAGCTGATTCATGAGTTCTTTCATTGTGTCTCTCCTTATCATCAGATCATAAAATAAACATAAAAAATAGTCCCCCGTCCCCATTGGGACGAAAGACTGCGCTTCCGCGGTACCACCCTGATTCGATGTTTATCGCACTTAAACGGCCTTAACGCAGCCAACGCCGGGGATTAGCCGGAGCTCACGGGCGAACCGAATATCAGCACCACGGGCGGCTTACAGCCGGCGACCGCCGTTCTCTGAGTGATGCAAGCGATATTATCTTCCCGATCAAAGCGGTAGCGATTATTACTATGATATTAAATCCCACATTTAATTAAATGTCAAGAGCAAATTTTAATAATCTTGCGCAAAGCTCGGGAATAGGATTAGATAAAACGAGTTTTGCGGAGGATGGGGTATGAAAAGAATTGCGCCTGTTATCATGTGCCTTGTGCTGCTGTGCGGCTGCGCCGACACGGGGGAGAAGGAGTTTATACGCTTTGTTGAACACACCGCGCACGCCGAGGAGATATCCTTCACCGCCGATGTCAGGGCGGAGTACGACGATAAAACGGCGCGGTTTAAGCTGCGCTACGAGCACGACGGCGACGGCAGCGCGGTCACGGTGCTCGAGCCCGATATTTTGGCGGGCATAAAGGCGAGGCTCGCGGGCGAGCGGCTGAGCCTTGAGTATGAGGGGGCGATGCTCGATATAGGAACGCTGCCCGACGCAAGGCTCAGCCCGATGTCGGCTCTGCCGCTTATGATGAGGGCGATACGAAACGGCCACGTCGAAATAACGTGGGTAGAGGACGAGCGCATCGCGGCGCGCATAGTGCCGGAGGATGATTACGCCGTGACGCTGTGGCTCAGCTCGTCCCTTGTGCCGGAGAGCGCGGAAATAAGCTACAAGGAGCGCTCTGTTGTGTTTATCGAGATAAGCGACTGGTCGGCCGAATAAAATTCATGCTGCCGTGGGAGAATATAGTCAGCGCACTACATAAGATGTAGCGGGCGACTATATACCCTCGTGCAAGTCCGCACCGCGCTGCGGCTCGGTCTTGACGGGGGAATATCCGGAGTGTGAATTAAATTGAGTATAGTCAAACGTGGAGATATATTTTACGCCGACCTCAGCCCCGTGGTGGGCTCCGAGCAGGGCGGCATGAGACCCGTGCTCATCGTCCAAAACGACACCGGCAACAAGCACAGCCCGACGGTCATAGCAGCAGCCATAACAAGCCAGACCGGCAAGGCGCGGCTGCCGACTCATATCGAGCTTAGCGCCCGCAGTGTCGGGTTGTCGCGCGACAGCGTAATACTGCTTGAGCAGATACGCACCATCGACAAATCCCGCCTGCGCGAGCGCATGGGAAAGCTCGACGAGAGCACCATGACCAAGGTCGATAACGCCATTGCCGTGAGCTTCGGGCTTTGAAATTTCGGCTCCCCGACGGAATGCTTCGGGGAGCCTCTTAAAAGGAGAGGGCTATGAAATATCCGGTGTACATAGACGGACAGCGCTGCGGCGAGGCACTGCGCGAGAGTGCGGGACTTGTGACGGTGTTCACGGTGCGCGTGGGAAAAAGGCTTGAGCACCCGCTGCGGCTTTATCTGTACTCCGAGGAGAAAAGCATCCTTCTCGGCACGCTCTCGCCCGACGGCGACGGTATGTCGCTGCGGCGAAGCTTCAGCCGCGCAGAGCTCAAAAACGTTCCCGAAAACGCCCGATACGCAGCGGATAAGCGCCTTGTTAAGCCAGAAGAAAGCACGGATAAGCTCTGGCGGCGCACGGCGCGGGGCTGCCTCGTGAGCGGAAACGAGCTTGCCATACCCGCCGCTCCCGCCCGCCTTGCGCGGGTCAAAAACAGGCTGCGCAGGATA
>USPI01000214.1 GCA_900556535.1 uncultured Eubacteriales bacterium
TTAAAGAGGGTTTTAGCTTGAAAAACATAACCAGAGTTGCCCTTATAACCTCGGGCGGCGACTGTCAGGGTCTCAACGCCGCCATGCGCGGTATCGGCAAGGCCTTGCATAATAAGATCGAAAATCTTGAGATATTCGGCATGTATGACGGCTACCGCGGCCTTATTGACGGCGACTATAAATACATGGAGCCCAAGGACTTCGCGGGCATTCTCACTCAGGGCGGCACCATTCTCGGCACCTCGCGCCAGCGCTATATCCCGGGAAAGGACATCGTCGATGATGCCGGTAACAGCCTTATCCCTGCGATGAAGGACACCTATAATAAGCTCAATCTCGACTGCCTCGTTATCATGGGCGGCAACGGCACGCAGAAAAGCGCAAAGCTCCTCATGGATGCGGGCATGAACGTCGTGACCCTGCCCAAGACCATCGACAACGACATTTGGGGCACGGACACCACCTTCGGCTTCCAGAGCGCCGTGGATATCGCAACGAACGTCATTGACTATATCCACTCCACCGCCTCCTCCCACAGCCGTGTGTTCCTCGTCGAGCTCATGGGACGCGACGCGGGCTGGCTCACGCTGCACGCCGGTATAGGCTCGGGCGCGGATATTATCCTCATTCCCGAAATTCCCTATGACATTGACAACATCGTAAAGGCAATAGATCACCGCCGCCGCCACGGCAGAAGCTTTTCCATTCTCGCCGTTGCTGAGGGCGCAAAGAGCATCCACGATCAGATACTCACCGAGGAGGAGAGCCGCAAGCGCCGTGAGCAGTCCAAGCACTCGACCATATCCTACGAGATAGCGGCACAGATCGAGGCGGCGCTCGGTCAGGAGGCTCGCGTCACCGTGCCCGGACACTATCAGCGCGGCGGCCCCCCGTGCCCGTATGACCGCGTTCTGGCGACCCAGTTCGGCACCGCTGCGGCAGACCTCATCGCAAATAAACAGTATGGCCGCATGGTTGCTATTCAGGGCGGCAGCATCGTGTCGATCCCGCTTGACGAGGCCGCGAGCAAGACGAAGTTCCTGCCCACCGACCATCCGCTCATTCAGGTCGCGCGCGACATCGGAATATCCTTCGGAGATAAATAACAAAACCGCCCATACGGGCGGTTTTGTTTGTTTCGGACTATCAGTATTTGAAGGGTTTATTTTGCTGCTTGCACCAGGTCTTGAGCACGAAGCGCGTCGGCAGGAGCTTAACGCCGAGCACCTGAAGCCTTTCGGGCAGACCGAGGATAGACACGGGCTTATTGCGGTGCATATCCTTAACGGCTTTCTCGATGACCTCCTTCGGGCCGTAGTAGCGGTTAAAGTAGCTGACGGTGTTGTCGTGGATGGCGTGGCTGAAAAACTCCGTCTGTATCCAGCCGGGGCAGACTGCCATAACTTTAATATTGCGCTGTCCGAGCTCGACACGCAGCGCCTTGGAAAAGCTGAGCACATATGCCTTCGACGCACCGTAGACGTTAATATACGGAACGGGCTGGAAGGACGACATTGAGCCCATGTTGTATATCTGGGCGCCGTCGCGCATATACGGAAGCGTTATATAAGTCATGCCGGTGAGAGCGCGGTCGTTGAGGTCAATTATTTCGAGCTGCTTTTCCATGTCCATCTCGGTGTAGGTTCCGAACAGACCGAAGCCTGCGGCGTTCACGAGAACTCGGACGTCGGGCTCTTCCGCATCAAGCAGCTTTTTGAACTCGGCAAGACTGCCGCGGTCGAGAAGATCGAGGCACACGGGGCGAATTTTGGCCCTGACCTGAGCCTGAAGCTCAAGAAGCCTCTCCTCGCGGCGTGCGATGACCCAAAGCTCGTCAAGCTCCATGTCCTTGTCGATTGCGTAGACAAATTCTCTGCCCATGCCCGATGAAGCACCGGTTATGACTGCAATTTTCTTCATAATGTCCTCCTGAAATGATTAAGGCACAGCTATGCTGTGCCTGTTTTGTTTTCGTTTAATTCTGCGGCTCGAATGCCCTGAGACCGTTGACGAGAATGTTGCACAGCGTGTTTACGAGAAACTCCGCCGATACATTTGCGCCGTCAAATATCCAAAGGTTATATGTATGCATAACGCCGCCTGCTATATAGCGCGCGTAGATCGTCGCGGCGTCAATTCCGCCCCAGCGCTCGACAAGCTCTTTGTCCGAGAGAATGAAATTTGCGAGCCAGTCCTTGAGGTGTATGCCCAGATCGTAGACGTTTATAAACTTGAAAAGCCTCTTCGCGGGGTCACGGCTGGCGATCATCATATCCGCAGCCATGCGCATAACGGGCAGGGGATCGCGCTCAAGCTCGCTTGCGGTGTAGTCTCCGAAGAGATAATCCGCGTGAGCGTACAGGTCGTTTATAAGCTGCTGACGCACGTCCTCAAGGTTTGAAAAATGCGCATAGAATGTGCCGCGGCTAACGTTGGCGCGCTTTAAAAGCTCGTTAACGGTGATCTGCTTGAAGTCCTTTTCGTACATTATGTCCAAAAGCGCATCCTTGATCGCCTTCTTCGACTTTTCTACCATTCTGTTGTTTCCGCTCATAATTTTTACCTCAAAAGTTGCAATTACGGTTTTAACACGCCGTCGAGGAGTCAAATATCCTGTTCGCTGTGTTCAATATCAGATTACCCGTATATTATAACTGAGCGTAACAGTAATTTCAAGTTGAAAGTATAAA
>USPI01000215.1 GCA_900556535.1 uncultured Eubacteriales bacterium
GGAGGGATAGTTATGAAAAAGTCTACTGTTTTCGCACTTCTTGTTGTCGTCAGCCTCGTCTGCGCCGTCGTTTCCAGCTACTGCATGGCAGTGTACACCTCTTCCGAAGCCCTTTTCGGCATCCTCAGCATCGTCTGTGCATGCGCATTCACCCTGTTCGTAAACAAGCTGACCAACGCTCTTGCCTGAGCCTCGGCTCGTGAAAACCGTAATATATTATCCCGGCCCTGCGTCATGAACGCGGGGGCGGGTTTATTTTTTGCCTGCGAGCTTTGCTGAAAAAATATAAATCAAGCCTTGTGCATGAGTGCGAGCTGATAAAACGCGACCGCGCTTGCGGCGGCTACGTTTAATGAATCGACACCGTGCGTCATAGGTATGCGCAGGGTATAGTCACAGCTTGCGACCGTCTGCGCCATGAGACCGTCGCCCTCCGTGCCGAGCACGATGGCGAGCTTCGGCTCCCTTGCGGGAGCTGCATCGTATATGGGAAGCGACCTATCCGTGAGCGCCATTGCCGCGGTCTTGAAGCCGAGCGATTTAAGCTGCTCGGGCCACGGCGTATCCTCGGAAAGATACGTCCACGGCACCTGAAACACCGTGCCCATGCTGACCCTGACGGCTCTGCGGTAGAGGGGATCGCTGCCCTGCGCCGTGAGCAGAACCGCATCCACGCCGAGTGCCGCCGCCGAGCGGAATATTGCGCCGATATTTGTCGGGTTCATCACGTTTTCGAGCACCGCGATGCGGCTCGCGCCGGAGCAGATCTCCTCAACGCTCTTAAGCCTCGGGCGGAGCATCGCGCAGAGCATACCGCGCGTAAGGTGGAAGCCCGTGAGCTGCGTGAGCACCTCAAGCGGCGCCGTGTATACGTTAATATCATCGGGGCAGCGTGCGAGAATATCCCGCGCCTTGCCCTGTGCGTGCTTGGTTTCCATGAGAAACGACAGGGGAGTGCAGCCGGCGTCAAGAGCGCGCTCAATAACGAGCGGGCTTTCGGCAATAAACATCGCGTTTTCCGGATTCATCCTGCACAGAAGCTGATTTTCCGTAAGCCTGGCGTAAACGTCAAGCTCCGGCGCACCAAAGTCGGTTATTTCAATAAAATTTGCCATAGCAGCTCCTAAAAAAGCACGGCAGTATAAAAACCGCCGTGCGTTATGGTGCGGGTAACAGGGGTCGAACCTGCACGCCATAAGCACGAGAACCTAAATCTCGCATGTCTGCCAATTCCATCATACCCGCGTATAAATGTCATCATAACACAAGCAATATTTTTTTGTCAATTGCTTAATGGAGGTGTTGACTATTATGGCGCGAGTAATTACAATATTGCCATATCTTTAGCAGCAATGTGCGGGAGGCTCGTGTTATGAAGAATAAATATGTCGCATATGTAATTGCCGCCGGCACGCTCTGGGGCTTCATGGGCTTTTTCCGAAGGACTCTCGACGCGATGGGCGTTTCCGCGATCGGCTGCATTGCGGTCAGATGCATTTTTCCCGCCCTGCTGTTCGGTATAGTCATTGCGATAAAGGATCCGTCCGCCTTTAAGATCAGGCTGCGCGACATTTGGATGTTTATCGGCAGCGGCATAGTCTCGCTTTTGGTTTTCGGCGTGTGTTACTTCAAGGCGATGGATCACATGAGCCTCTCCGCGGCGGCAATATTGCTGTACACCGCGCCCTGCTTCGTGATCCTCTTTTCGGCGGTTTTGTTTAAAGAAAAGCTCGGCGGGCGCAAGCTCGTTGCGATGGTGCTGGCCTTTGCCGGCTGCTGCCTCGTTTCGGGCATCGGCAGCGATACCGCGATAACGCCTGTGGGACTTCTGCTGGGGCTCGCCTCGGGAGTTTGCTATGCCCTTTACAGCATTTTCAGCCGCTTTGCGCTCAACAGCGGCTATTCGAGCCTGACGATAAATTTTTACTCCTGCCTTTTGGCTGCCGTCGGCGCGACCGTGTGGGGCGGCACGGAATATGTAAGCATCATTTTTTCGAGCCTTCCCAATCTCGGCTTCGCCTTTGCGACCGGCGTCGTGACCTGCTTCCTGCCGTATCTATTCTACACCTGCGGGCTCGTGGGACTTGAAAACGGCAAGGCGAGCATCATGGCGTCAATTGAGCCCGTCGTTGCAACGCTCGTCGGCATTGCGATTTATAACGAAGCGCTCACGGCAATGAGTGCCGCAGGAGTTGTACTCGTGCTTGCGGCCATCGTACTGTTAAATATAAAGAGCGAAAAAAATCACGCAGTCAGTTGACTGCGTGATTTTTGTTTATCAGTCCTCGCCGGCGGCTATCATCTGAAGCGCGTGGTCGAGAATACCGATTATCGCCTCAAGATTTTGCTTTGCGCCGGACTCGTTGCCGGGGAGGTTAATAATGAGGCTCTTGCCGCGAATTCCCGCCACGGCTCTTGAGAGCATGGCGCGCGGCGGTATCTGAAGACTGTAATGCAGCATCGCCTGCGGTATCGCGGGTATCTCGCGCGAGATAACGTCGCGGGTAGCCTCCGGGGTGATGTCGCGCTTTCCGAAGCCCGTGCCGCCGGTGGAGATTATGAGATCCGCGCCGAGCTCGTATGCACATTTAATAAACTCCGCGGAAATTTCATGTCTCTCGTCGGGAACAAGCCCCCTGTGGATCACGTTAAAGCCCGCATCGGTCAGCATCTGCACGAT
>USPI01000216.1 GCA_900556535.1 uncultured Eubacteriales bacterium
TAATTTCGGCAACGGTGCTTATAATCCTCGTCGTTGCCTGCTTCGCACTCGGCCCCGTCACGAGGGCTTTGTTCCTGCTTGCCGCCACCGTTATGGCAATTTGGGAGACCTGCCGCGCCATCGGATACAAGGATGTGCACTGCGCACCGTGGGTATTATACCTCTTTGCCGTCGGCACCGCCGCTGCTATCTGGTTTAAGGCAGATTCCGTCGTATATGAGGCCGTTTTCTTTGTCGCTGTATTTGCTGCAATGACCGCGGGCGTCGTTTCCGAAAAGGTGCGCGCTCCCGGCGCTCTTGCAACGCTCGGCGTTATAGCCTACCCCGTTGTGCCCTTTATGATAGTCCTGAGACTTGCTCTTACGGACAGCAGCGTTTGGATCCCCGTTTTCTCCATCGCCTGCATCTCGACGTGGGTGTGCGACAGCTTCGCGCTCTTCGGCGGCAAGAGCTTCGGCAAAAACAAGCTCGCGCCCGAGGTCAGCCCTAACAAGACCGTCGAGGGCAGCATCTGCGGTGCGATAAGCGCCGTCGTTGCAGGCGTTATCCTTTTCTTCGTGCTCAAGCAGTGGTACACTGCCAACATCTTCGTGTGCATGCTCACCGCGCTTATCTGCTCGAGCTTCGGTCAGGTCGGCGACCTTGCCGCCTCGCTCATTAAGCGCATGGCCGGACTCAAGGATTACAGCAATCTTATCCCCGGTCACGGCGGCGTCATGGACAGAGTTGACAGTCTTCTGTTCTCCATCCCCTCGGCTTACCTGTGCCTGCTCATTGCGGGTATGATCTGAAATTTTGGAGTTAGCTTATAAAATGAAAACGTTTTCCCAGCTCAAGCGGATGATGCTCATCTTCAACCCCGTTTCCGGACGGCGCGCTTCACTGCGCTTCCTGCCGGACATAATAAGCATATTTTCGCAAAACGGCTATGCGGTCACGGTGTTTCCCACGGTTCAGCGCGGCGACGCAACGGAGTTTGCGCAGGGCTACGCGAGCGAGTTTGACATCATCGTCTGCATAGGCGGCGACGGCACGCTCAACGAGGTCATAACCGGCATTATCCGCGGCGGACACGACATCCCGCTCGGCTATATCCCCTCGGGCAGCACGAACGATTTTGCCTCCTGCCACGGTATTTCCTCGGACGCTGTCGAGGCTGCTAATAATATAGTTAACGGCAAGCCGAAGAAGATCGACATCGGTATGTTCGGCGACCGCTGTTTTTGCTATGTTGCCGCCTTCGGCGCGTTCTCGTGGCTGTCGTACACGACGCCGCAGAACCTTAAAAACGCGCTCGGTCACACGGCGTATCTGCTCGACGCGGTCAAGGATCTGCCGAAAATAAAGGCGCATCATCTGAAGCTCGACCTCGGCGAATTCTGCTGCGAGGGCGACTATATATTCGGCGCCGTGTGCAACTCCACCTCGGTCGCGGGAACGATCTCGCTGCCCAAGACCGTTGTTGACACCGGTGACGGCAAGTTCGAGGTGCTCCTTGTTCACGAGCCGCGCACGTTAATTGATTTCCAAAGCATTCTGATGGGCGTTTTCACGCAGGACTACTCCTCCCCGTTCCTGGATTTCTTCCAAGCAGAGAAGCTGAGCATTACCGCTCCTCCGGAGCTTGACTGGTCGCTCGACGGCGAGCGCGGTTCGGGGGCGGATCGGCACGAGATCGTTGATCTTGTCGATCGACTCACTTTAATATGTTAGTTATCACCGCCCATCGGGCGGTGATTTAAATGAGGGCCTATGAAGAAAGTTTTTAAAACGCTGAATACTTTTCTGACCGAGATCAGCGAGAACAACATAAACGCTCATGCGGCGGCAAGCGCATTTTATATGTTCCTGTCGCTCGTGCCGTTTGTTGCGCTCCTGTCCTCGATAATACCGTTTACGGGACTTTCGCAGGATACGCTCTTTAACGCAGTCGAGAGATATATACCCACGGCGCTGCAATCGATAATAGAATCCGTCGTCGTCGATATTTACTTTGCTCCTGGCGCCGTTTTGCCGCTGTCGATACTGCTCACCATCTGGATGTCAAGCCGCGCATTTTCCGCGCTTATCCGAGGCATCGAGGTCATTTTCCGCTCCCCGAAATACAGCTCGTTCCTGCGCCGCAGTCTCATCGCCTGCGTCTACACCTTGGGCATGATAGTCGTTGCGATAGTAACTCTCGCGCTGATGGTTTTCGGCAAGGAGATTTACGAGCTTGTCAGCGAGCACTTCCCCTCCGTGTCATCTACGCTGGGGCTGCTGCTCAGGCTGCGCTTCGTGCTGACATTTGTCATTCTGACCATCGTTTTTCTTGCGATATACAAGGGCGTTCCGGGTGTTAAGATGAAGCTGCTGACCCTGCTGCCCGGTGCTGCGGGAGCCGCGGCGGCGTGGCTGCTGTTCACATGGCTGTTCTCGCTGTTTATCCGCTACGGCGGCGGCTTCTCTACCTACGGCAGCCTTGCGGCGATCATCATCTCGCTGCTTTGGATGTACTGGTGTATGTACATCATCCTGCTCGGAGCTTCCGTGAATGAGTTCATTCGTGAGCGAAAGCAGCAATAGTTTTGCAGCAGTTTCGCCAATTTTTTATTGCGATATTTATTGATATTTACAAATGGGGGCAATGATGTTATAATTGCTCCCGCTTATTAATTATATGTAT
>USPI01000217.1 GCA_900556535.1 uncultured Eubacteriales bacterium
TGAGGGGGTAAGACCCTCCTCAAGTTAGATTATAGCCATCAAAAATGCCTGAGCTATCAGGCTTTTTGACGAGCGAAGCGAGATTTTTTGTGAAGTATGCTTCACAAAAAATTTGGCGTTTTTCAGCGTGCAAAAAAGTCGCAGACTTTTTTGACGCGCTGAAAGCACCACCCAAGGGTGGTGCTTTTTGCTGCTTATTTTGAAAGAAAACGGGAGAGGAATTCCTTCGTTTTTTCGTTCTGCGGGTTTTCAAAGATGTCCTTGGGGCTGCCCTCCTCGCAGATGACGCCGTCTGCCATGAACACGACGTTCGTGGAAACGTCGCGCGCAAACGCCATCTCGTGCGTCACGACTATCATCGTAAGTCCGCTCTCGGCAAGCGAGCGCATAACGTCGAGCACCTCGCCGACCATCTGCGGGTCGAGCGCACTCGTCGGCTCGTCAAACAGCAGTGCCTCCGGCTCCATCGCAAGCGCGCGGGCGATCGCAACGCGCTGCTTCTGACCACCCGAAAGCTGCGACGGGCGCGCATTTATGTACGGCGCCATGCCGACGCGCTCGAGGTACTTCATCGCCGTTTTCTCCGCCTCCTCGCGGCTGCGCTTTAAAACGGAGACCTGACCGACGATGCAGTTGTTGAGTGCGGTCATGTTGTTAAAAAGGTTAAAGCTCTGGAAAACCATGCCGACTCTTGCGCGGTACTGCGAGAGGTTGACGGCGCTGCCGCTGATATCCTCGCCGTGGTAGAGCACTTGACCTGAGCTGGGGGTCTCAAGCTTATTTATGCATCGGAGCATCGTGCTCTTGCCCGAGCCGGAGGCGCCGATGATGCTTAAGACCTCGCCCTTTGAAACGCTCAGGTTAATGTCCCTCAGAACGGCGTGGTCGCCGAACTGCTTTTGCAGGTGCACAAGCTCTATTACTTTTTCGCCCATCTTAGCCCTCCTTGCCTATGTGTATCTCGGCGGCGCTGTCTGTCTGCGAGCCGAAGATAACGTAGCTGTCGCTGCCGTCGAGCCTGCGCTCTGCCCAGCGCAGCAGGCGCGTGACGGTGAACGTGAGAATGAAGTAAACGACGCAGATAACGAGGTAGGTCTGGAAGGTCTGGAAGCTCTGGCGCTTGATGATGCCTGCGAAGTAGTACAGCTCCGTAACGCCGATGACGTTCAGGACGGAGGTGTCCTTGATGTTGATGACGAACTCGTTGCTGACGGAGGGGAGAATGTTGCGGATGACCTGCGGGATGATGACCTTGAACATGGTCTGCGAATGGGTCATGCCGATGCTCATCGCGCCCTCAAACTGTCCGCGGTCGATGGAGATTATGCCGCCGCGCACTATCTCCGCCATGTATGCGCCGGTGTTTATCGAAACGATTATGATGCCCGACGGGATCAGAGGCAGGGTGCTGCCGCCGCTTGCGAAGGCGTAGCCCCAGTAGATGACCATCGCCTGGACCATCATAGGCGTGCCGCGGAAAATTTCAACGTACACGGCGATGACGGCGTTGAGCAGCTTATGCAGCGTGCGCAGCAGCGCGTTGGGGGAATAGGGCGCCGTGCGGATGATGCCGGTCAAAAGACCGATCACAAGACCCGCGACCGTGCTCGTCAGGGCGATGAGCATGGTGTTGCCCACGCCGCTGAGCAGCTGCGGATAGTATTTGGCTACTATGTTTATTACATCGTTAAGAAAGCTCATGGCGTCTTACTTTCTGATGATAACGACGAGGTTGGATTCGTAGTAGGTGTCGGTGAAGTCGATCTCCCGGCTGCGCTCGGCGGTGGGGCTGATGCCGGCGACGATGGCGTCGATAACGCCGGAGTTAACTGCGGGGATGAGGGAATCCCATGCGATGGAGTAGATTTCGAGCGTCATGCCGAGGCGGTTTGCAACGTACTGTGCTATCTGCACGTCGTAGCCGTTGGCGTAAAGACCCTCCTTGCCCTCGCCGGAGATGGGGACTGCGCAGAGGCTCGTGCCGTCCATGTCCGTCCAGTTGTACGGCTCATAGGCACATTCCATGCCGACTCTCAGAACGCCGTTGGGGTTTTCGGGAGCCGGGCAGCTCACCGCAAACTCGGTGACCTCCTCGCCGGAAGCGAGAGCGACTATCTGCTGCATGAGCTCCTCACGCTGCTCAACGCTTATCTCCGCGAGAATGGCGTTTATCTGCGCGGTGAGCTCGCTGCCCTTCTTGAGACCGATCGCAATGCCGACGTCCGCGGGAGTTGCGGTGAAGCCGGTGTCGTTATTTCTCAGGGGGATGTAGGTCAGGCTGTCGTCGGAGCGGCAGACGGAGAACGCCGTCGGCTCCTCTGCGACGTAGCCGTCGATCGCGCCGCTCTTGAGTGCGGTCAGAAGGTCGGCAAACTCGGGGTAGGTCGAGGACTGAACGTTCTCGATCTGCTCGAGAGCGTCGGCGTGGAAGGTGCCCGCCTGAGCCGCTATCTTGCAGCCTGCAAGGTCGGCAAGGCTCGTCGCCTTTGTGAGATCCGCCGTGGTGTCGTTACCGCCGTTTCCGCCGCAGCCCGTAAACAGGCAAAGGCACATTACCGCCGCTAATACCAGCGCTATCAGGTTTCTTGTTCTTCTCATTTCGGAAATCTCCTTTTCAGATAATTAAATAAGCCTGCGACCCGATGTGGTATCGCAGG
>USPI01000218.1 GCA_900556535.1 uncultured Eubacteriales bacterium
AGATTTTCAATATTGACGATGTCCTTGTGCGCGAAAAGCTTTTTGTGCCGCGTCAGGTTTTCGTCCGCGATGGGGTCGAGGCCGATCACATCAAAGCCGATGCCCTTAAAGTTGCCCGCGATGATGTAGTCCATCGCCGCGTCGTCGAGGCAAGGATAGTCGCCGAAGTAGGCGTCTGTTCCCCAGCGCTTGTCCCAGCCGAGGTGAAAGAGCAGAAAATCCGCCTTTTCCGCGTTGTTTCCGTAGGCGAGGATACGCTCAAGCGTAATGGCCTCGCCCTCTTTTAAGTCGCTGCACTCGATGACGAGCGCCTTGCCGATGAACTGCGAGACGGGGAAGGCGTCGAGCGTCGTGCGGCCGGCAAAAAGATGCGCGGGCGGGTCCATGTGCGTGCCCGTGTGGGTGTACATGGTCAGCTTCGTCTCCTTGAAGCCGTCCTTCTCGTAGGTGTTCGCACCCGCGAGAACGGGCGGCTCCGTGCCGGGATAGACGGGCATATTTTCGGAAATGGTGTGCGTGAGATCGATGACGCGCATGAGAAGTCCTTCCTTTCTCCGTTAAGCTTGTTCTATGCTGCTGTCCTTCAGCGCATCCGCCGCACCGCCTTTTTCTTTGCTCATGGTGATGAGCACGCCCGCAAGCAGCGTGAGGGCGGAGCCGAGCAGGATGCGCGGCGTGAGCGATTCATCGAGGAACAGGATGCCGACAAAAATGCTCGTGATGGGCTCAAACGTGCTCAGGATCGCCGCGCGCTGTGCACCGCAGCGGAAGGTCCCTACCTGAAAGAGAACCACCGCGCCCACGCTGAGAGAGAGCGAGAAGAGAAACGCAGCACCCCAGCCGCCGCTCGTTTTGGGAAGGCCGAGCTGCCCGGTCGCAAGGCAGAGGAGAAACGTGCAGACCGCGCACACGGATGACATATAGAAGCTCAGGCGAAAGCCCGAAACCTCGCGGTGGCGGAAATGGCCGAGAACGAGGATGTAGGCCGCGTATGCCGCGCCCGAGGTCAGCGCAAAGGCAACGCCCACGGGGTCGAGCGCGCCGTGCGGGTCGAAGAGCAGCAGGATGCCGAGCGAGCACAAAAGCGCGCACCCGAGCGCGCTCTTTTTCACCTTCTCGCGCAGCAGATAGCCGCTGAGCACCACAAGGATGGGATAGGTGAAGTGGAATACCGCCGCCATGCCCGAGGCAAGATAGCGGTAGGAGCTGAAGAGCAGGATGGGCGCGAGCCAGCAGCCGAAAAAGCTCGCCGCGCTCGCCTCCAGCAGCGCGCCGCGGCTGATGCGCAGCCCGCCCTGACGGCTGCCGAGCAGCGCGAGGATGGGCAGCGACAGGAGATTTCGCAGCAGGACAAGACTCATCGGCGTTACGCCCTGCGCGTAGAGAATGCTTGCCCCCAGCGGCATACAGCCGAAGAGAACTGCGCCCAGAATGACGCACAGATACCCGAGCCACAGGTTTCTTCGCTCCATAACAGTCCACCCCTTTCCGTGAATACTACGAATAAAATTATCATACTCGAGCTTTTCCTTCCGGTCAAGTGGGAAAATATCCAAATACCGCCTGCATTGACAAATCCCGCCGCGGCTGATATGCTGTAAACGATACCATGATAGGAGGGAAGCGGTCGCATGTTTCTTTTTTATGTAAATCCCATCCTGATCGCCGCGGCGGTCATCCCCGCCATCGTTCTTCTGCGCTTTGTCTACCGGGAGGATCGGCTCGACAAGGAGTCGCCGGGGATGCTCCTCTCGCTTGTGCTCTTCGGCATCCTTGCGACCTTCGGCGCACTCATCGCCGAGCAGATCGGCGAGAGCGTTCTTGCACTGCTTGTGCCGCCCTACACGCGGGCGTACAATGCCATTCTCTATTTTGTCGTGGTCGCTCTGTCGGAGGAGGGCTTTAAGTACCTCCTACTCAAAAAGCGCACCTGGTGGTCGCGGGAATTCAACTGCCAGTTCGACGGCGTTGTGTACGCGGTCTTCGTCTCGCTGGGCTTTGCCCTGTGGGAGAACATCAGCTATGTTGTGATGTACGGCCTCGGCACGGCGCTTGTCCGCGCGGTCACGGCGATCCCGGGCCATGCCTGCTTCGGCGTTTTTATGGGCGCTTTTTACGGCCTTGCCAAGCGCTACGATCATTTCGGCGACGAATACCGCAGCCGCCGCTGCCGCCGGCTCGCCGTTTGGGTGCCGGTGGTGCTCCACGGCTGCTACGACTATATCGCGACCTACGAATATGACGGCTATGCGTGGATCTTCGTCGGCTTTGTCGTGCTGCTCTTTGCCGCGGCCTACCGCATGATCAAGCGCCTTGCGCGCGATGACCGCTTCATTGACGGCGACGATGACTACAATTACTACAACGGCCCCGAGCTTTAAAAGTGCATCCAAAAAGCGCCCGCTCACATTTTGGTGAGCGGGCGCTTTCCTGTGTCATTTTATGCTTGTTCAGTGCGCGGAGAGGCGAGAGGCGCTCAGGTACGCGCGATGCAGTCGAATGCGACGAGCGCAAGGCCGTCGACGAAGACGTAGCTGCTTCCGCCGGCGATGTCCCGTTCCAGCGTGGTGCGGTCGGGGTAGCTGTCGTCCCACTGCGAGGCGTTGCCGTTTTCCTTCATGTAGCGCTTGGCGGAGGCAAAGATG
>USPI01000219.1 GCA_900556535.1 uncultured Eubacteriales bacterium
GCAGCGTCAAGAAGACCCAGCGCCGGAAAAATGCCGCGCCGCCGTGTATCACCTCGAGCCTGCAGCAGGAGGCGTCGAGAAAGCTGAATCTGACCCCGAAGCGCACGATGATGCTTGCCCAGCAGCTCTATGAAGGCGTCGAGCTGCGGGAAGAAGGCTCCGTGGGTCTCATCACCTATATGAGAACGGACTCGCTTCGTATTTCCGAAGAAGCCCTTGCCGCTGCGGGAGAAGTCATCCGCAGCCGCTACGGCGAAAAATACTACCCCGGTCAAGCACATATGGTAAAGGATTTTTGGATGCCCAACAAAACGTGGCCGGGCTGTGACGTTGACGACCCCTCCGCCAGAGTTTTGAAAAACTACGGCGCGAGCGGAAAATAAAAAGGAGGTAAAAACCATGAGCAAGGAAACCAAGAAGATACCCGAGCTTTTCGGAAGCTGTGTTTTTAACGAGCGCACGATGCGCAAATATGTCAAGGAAAAGTATTATCAGGAATGGAAAAAGTGCCTTGCCGACGGCAGACCGCTCACGCTTGAGCTTGCTAACGGGATAGCCGACGGCATGAAGGAGTGGGCGCTGGAAAACGGCGCGACCCACTTCACCCATTGGTTTCAGCCTCTCACCGGCATCACCGCCGAGAAGCACGACAGCTTCATCTGTCCCGCGGGCGGCGGCACGATAAGCATGGAGTTTTCCGGCAAGGAGCTCGTGCGCGGCGAGCCCGATGCATCGAGCTTCCCCTCCGGCGGACTTCGCGCGACCTTTGAGGCACGCGGCTACAGTGCGTGGGATCCCACCGCGTTTGCGTTCATTAAGGACGGCACTCTGTGCATTCCGACCGTTTTCTGCTCGTATTCCGGCGAGGCGCTGGATAAGAAAACGCCGCTGCTGCGCTCCTGCGACGCGGTGAGCCGTCAGGCGCTGCGCATACTGCGGCTTTTCGGCGACGAGGAAACGCGCAAGGTCGTCGCTCAGGTGGGACCGGAGCAGGAATATTTCCTCGTTGACAAGGAGCTTTTCCTTGAGCGCGAGGATCTGAGACTGTGCGGCAGAACGCTGTTCGGCTCGAAGCCGCCCAAGGGTCAGGAGCTTGAGGATCACTATTTCGGCTCCATTCGCCCGCGCGTTGCCGAGTATATGCGCGACCTCGACGAGGAGCTGTGGAAGCTCGGCGTGCTCTCGAAAACGCGCCATAACGAGGTCGCTCCGGCGCAGCACGAGATAGCGCCCGTTTATTCCGACGCCAACACCGCAAACGATCAGAACCAGCTCACGATGGAGATAATGCAGAAGGTCGCGGACCGCCATGACCTTGTGTGCCTGCTGCGCGAAAAGCCCTTCGCGGGCGTCAACGGTTCGGGCAAGCACATAAACTGGTCGCTCGGCACGGACACGGGCAAGAACCTCTTTTCTCCCGGCAGCACTCCGGGTCAGAACGCGCAGTTTCTGCTCTTCCTCGCGGCGTTCGTGCGCGGCGTGGACGAGTATCAGGAGCTTCTCAGATGCTCTGTTGCCTTTGCCGGAAATGACCACCGCCTCGGCGCACAGGAGGCACCTCCTGCGATAATCTCCGTCTTTATCGGTCAGGAGCTTGAGGCGATAGTCGATTCCATCGTAAACGGCACGGGCTACACCGACGTCGGCAAGAGCACTCTGCGCATAGGCGTGGACGTTCTGCCGCCGATCCCGCGCGATACGACCGACCGCAACCGCACCTCTCCCGTCGCGTTCACTGGCAACAAATTCGAGTTCCGTATGCCCGGCGCGAGCCAGTCGATAGCAGGCCCGACGACGGTGCTGAACACCGTAATGGCCGATTCGCTGTGCCGCTTTGCCGACGAGCTTGAAAAGGCCGAGGACTTTAACGGCGCGCTGCACGAGATTATTAAGCGCACCTTCACCGAGCATGGACGCATTCTCTTCTCCGGCAACGGCTACGACGAGGCGTGGGTCGCGGAGGCAGAGCGCAGGGGGCTTAAAAACCTCAAGAACGCAGCGAGCGCACTGCCGCGGTATATGCTCGCAAAAAACGTCGAGCTGCTGACCCGCTACGGCGTTTACACCGCGGCCGAGATCGCCGCGAGAAACGAGATACACATGGAGCAGTACTGCAAGGTCATTGCGATCGAGGGCGAGACGCTTGTTGATATGGTGCAGCACGGAATACTCAACGCCGTTTCGGAATACACCGCCGCCCTGAGCGAAACGCTCATCAAAAAGCGCAAGGCAGTGCCGGAGGCGCCGTACCGCGTCGAAAGTGCGCTCATCGGCACCCTCAGCAGCCTCAACGAGAGCCTTCTCGACAAGGTCGTCGCGCTCAAATCCGCGCTCGAAACTGCGCCCAAGTGCGGCTGCGAGGAGCTTATGAAATACTACCACGACGAGGTGTTTCTCAAGATGGAGGATATGCGCAGCGTCATTGACAAGCTCGAGACGCTCACCGCAACGGAGTATTGGCCGTACCCCGCCTACTACGACCTGTTGTTCTCGGTCTGACGCAAGGCTCCTCGGCAGGTAGTACACGATCACGGCAAATTTTTTCGGGAGAGAGTAAAAAATTATGAAGTATGTATTTGTCACGGGCGGCGTCGTGTCGGGCTTGGGAAAGGGCATCTGCGCGGCGTCTCTCGGAAGGCTTTTA
>USPI01000220.1 GCA_900556535.1 uncultured Eubacteriales bacterium
CGCAGCGGCGCCGCCCACGATCTCGGTGATCTCCGTCGTGATGGCCGCCTGACGCGCACGGTTGAGCTTGAGGTCAAGCTCGGCAATAAGCGCCTTGGTACTGTCGGCCGCGGAGGTCATTGCCGTCATTCTCGCAGAGTGCTCTCCGCACTTTGCATCGAGCAGTACGCTGAGCATCTTATTGTTGAGGTAAAGCTGCATTACGCTCTCAAGAACGCTTTCCATGTCGGGCTCGAAGATGAACGACGTCGTTTCTCCGCCGTTCTCGCACTTTTCAGGCGAGGCGGGCAGATACTGAAACACCGTAGGATCCTGACGCAGAGCGGTGACATAGTGCTGATATATGAGCTTAATTTCGTCATACTCGCCTGACAAAAACAGCTTCTTTAAATAGTCGGCAATGTCAAGCGCCTCGTCGATATTCGGCGTGTCGCTCAGATCCGTAAACGTCCTTATGACGTTGAGCTTGCTGTTTGCAAGGACGTCCTTGCCCCAGCGTCCGCAGACGACGAGTCCGTAATCCATGCCGTCGTTTTCGATCACGGAGCCGGCATAGTGCAAAATGGAGCTGTTATACGCTCCGCAAAGTCCGCGGTTTCCGACAAACAGAACGTAGCAAACCTTTTTGACCTCTTTATGCGGCGTAATGAAGCGATTTTCAAGCTCCGCCTTGCTTGCCGAGAGCAGCGCGTCCATGACCTCTTGGCTTTTTTCCGAGAAGGGGCGCATAGCCTGCATACTGCTCTGCGTCCGACGCAGCTTGGACACCGCGACCATCTTCATGGCCTTGGTTATCTGCTCGGTATTCTTCACGCTTTTAATTCGCGTGCGTATTGCGCGCATATTAGCCATTTATGCCCCTCCCTTCTTTATCGGAGCTGCTTTCACGAGAAAGTCTTTTTGAAATTCACGATACATTCTTTAAGCTTTGCCTGCTGCTCGGCGCTCATCTTCTTGCCGCTGAGCACCTCAGCCTGAAATTCAGGATAGCTGCGGTTTACATAATCTATAAGCTCGGACTCGAAGCGCGCAATGGCGTCAAGCTCGAGATCGTCGGTGTAGCCCTCGGACACCGCGTAGATGGCGATGACCTGATCGGCTGCGCTCATGGGGGCGTACTGACCCTGCTTGAGGATCTCGGTCATGCGTGCGCCGCGGTGGAGCGTGTCGCGCGTGGACTTATCGAGATCGGAGCCGAACTGGGCAAACGATGCAAGCTCACGGTACTGAGCAAGATCGACACGCAGACGGCCTGCGACCTGCTTCATTGCACCGAGCTGAGCTGCGCCGCCGACACGGGATACCGACAGACCGACGTTTATTGCAGGACGGACGCCCGAGTGGAACAGATCGCTCTCGAGGAATATCTGACCATCGGTGATCGAGATGACGTTAGTCGGGATATATGCGGATATATCGCCGGCCTGAGTCTCGATAATGGGCAGCGCGGTCATGCTGCCGCCGCCGGATTCCTCGTTGAGGCGAGCCGCTCTCTCAAGCAGTCTGGAGTGCAGATAGAAAACGTCGCCGGGGTATGCTTCGCGTCCGGGCGGTCTCTGGAGAAGCAGAGAAAGCTCGCGGTAAGCGGTGGCCTGCTTGCTCAGGTCGTCATAGATAACGAGGACGTCCTTGCCCTTATACATGAAGTATTCGCCCATTGCGGCGCCTGCGTAAGGCGCAATGTAGAGCATCGGGGCGGGCTCGGAGGCGGTCGCGGAGACGACGATGGTGTAATCCATTGCGCCGTGGCTGCGCAGCTTCTCCACAACGCCGGCAACGGTAGATTCCTTCTGACCGATGGCGACGTAGATGCAGATAACGTCCTTGCCCTTCTGATTTATGATAGCGTCAAGCGCTATTGCGGTCTTACCGGTCTGGCGGTCGCCGATGATGAGCTCACGCTGGCCGCGTCCGATAGGTACGAGTGCGTCTATTGCCTTGAGGCCGGTCTGCATAGGCACGGAAACGGGCTGTCTTGAAAGCACGCTCGGAGCCGGGCTCTCGACTGGGCGGAAGCCGTCGTTCTTGATGGGGCCCTTGCCGTCGATGGGGTTGCCCATCGCATCGACAACGCGGCCGATGAGGGCATCGCCGACGGGAACCTCGACTATGCGGCCGGTGCGGCGGACACTGTCGCCCTCCTGAAGATGGCCGAACGGTCCGAGCAGGACGACGCCGACGTTGTTCTTGTCGAGGTCCTGCACCATGCCCTTAAGTCCGCCGGGGAACTCGAGCATCTCGCCCGCCATAACGTCGGCAAGTCCGGATACGCGGCAGATACCGTCGCCCAGAGTCAGCACGGTGCCGGTCTGGAACACGTCAATATCGCCGTTGACCTTTTCAAGCTGCTGCTTGATGCCCTCGGCTATCGACTGAAGCTGGCTGTCGTTCTGGCGGGTATTGCTCTCGACATCCTGGCTGAGCCGATCGAGGGTATGCGACAGAGTGCCGTCATACACCGTATCGCCGACCTGCATACGCACGCCGCCTATAACATCGGAATCGACCTCATTGTGGCAGGATATGAAGGTCTCGCAGATTATCTGCGTGAGCTTCTTCATTTCCTCGTCGCTCAGAGGCTGAGCGCTCTTTATTGAAATGTCAAGTTTTT
>USPI01000221.1 GCA_900556535.1 uncultured Eubacteriales bacterium
TAACACAGCATTTGACCGGTCGGTTTTCCGACCGGTCTTTTTTTATGTATATTACCGCTGCCGCGGCGCAAAATATCTCCAAAACCAAAAGGAGGCTGCTTCATGCGAAAATACATTGCGGCTATGTCCGCGGCGCTTGCGCTGTGCGTCGGAGCGCTGCCCGTTATTGCCGAAAACTCCGCGCCGGTGGCGGAAAATTTCGAGTTCGAGACCTACCGCGAGATATCGTTCGGTGCTCAACTCGCGGCGGTCGATCCCGAGGGCGACACCGTGAGCTTTGAGATCACGACCCCGCCCAAAAAGGGCAAGCTCGACCTCGACGAGGACGGACATTTCGTCTACTCCCCCGCCGAGGGCAAAAAAGGCAGGGATTATTTCGGCTATCGCGCCGTCGACGCCGAGGGCAATCGCTCGCAGGAGGGCACGGTGGTGATAAAAATTGCGAAAAAAAGCCCCGTTTGCTATGTTGACATGGACGGCAGCGCAAGCCATTGCAGCGCGGTGAAGCTGGCAGAGTGCGGCGCCTTCGTCGGCAAGCGGCTCGGCGGAGATTACTATTTTGAGCCCGAGAGCACACTCACGCGCGGCGAATTTCTCGCGCTGTGCATGAGCGTTACGGGCGCAGACACACTCGGCGGTGTGGTGAGCACAGGCTTTGCCGACGATGCGCAGATACCCGCGTGGCTCAAGAGCTGCGTTGCGAGCGCGGTCAGCGACGGCGTAATTAAGGGGCGCCGCGGCGCGGACGGAGTTTATTTTGACGCAGGCAGCACGGTCACGCGAGCCGAGGCGGGAGTTATGCTCGACAGGCTGCTCAGGCTCACGGACGTGGGCTGGCTCAGCGCGGGCGAGGGCGTTCCCGCATGGGCTGCGCAGGCCGCGGCAAACCTCGGCGCGTGCAGCATACCGTCGGCTATGGACGGCGCACCGCTCACGCGCGCGGAGGCCGCCGATATGCTCGCTGCGGCAATGAGCGTCATCGAGAAGCGATAATCAATGGTGATATACTGAAAATACCGGAAAGGAGCTTCCCTTTCCGGTATTTTTCAATCTGACAGCAAAGCGCATACCGCCTCGGCTGTTTTTACGGTCAGCTTGCTGTTTTTGCCTTTATGCATAACGCGGTCTATATCCTCTGCGCTATATAAAATCGTTCCGCTGTCGGTCGGAGCGTCTGCACCGAGCAGTACGGCATAACCGTCCACCCAGACCGGCACGCCATAGCTTTCAAGGTACTTAGCGAGAATATATGTCTGCCGCTTCACCTGCTTTATGGGGTTCTTCACCATTTTGAGATACGTATTCCCGCCCGCACTCGTGTGGTACTTTTCCCATTCGTAATCATCCTCACCGCCAACCAGCTCCCCGCTGTAGTTTTTGACCTCGAAGATGAAAACGCCTCGGCGATTAACGACAATGTTGTCAAGCTCGGTCACTTTGTCCTCATACGATACCGTGACATTGGTAAACAACTCATCCCCATCGCGCATCACGCGGCGTATTGCCGCAGCTACTATCTTCTCACCGTTGTCGCCCGCGCGCTTATCCGGTGGGACATAGTTAAAATCCCGAAAAAACGGCAGGTCGATCGTTGGTATATCTCCGAGAAGTTCAACGATAATGACGATGGCAACGATACAAAGCACCGCTATAAGCACATATTCGATCATTTTGCCCTCAGGTTTTCCGTCAGAGTCTCGTCGGCGGTGACGGAGACGGTGCTGTAATCGGTATAGATGACCTTGCCGGGCAGTGAGCCGGAGGGCTTGCGGACGTTGCGCACCATGGTAAAGTCAACGTCTGTTTTGCCGCCCTCACGCGCCTGGGAATAGTAAACGGCAAGCTTTGCCGCCTGCTCTATCGTGCTCTCGGGCGGGGTGAGTCCCTCGCAGGATATGATGACGTGGCTGCCGTGAACGAGCTTGGTGTGCAGCCAGATATCCGTCCTGCGCGCGGTTTTGGTCGTAAGCTCGTCATTTTGCGCGTTGCTGCGCCCGACGAGGATCTCAAAGCCGTCGGATGACACAAATCGCATAGGGCCCTGCTTTTTGTGCTTGCGCTCCTTCGTGCCGCGCGGCTTTTTTATATACCCCGTCTGCACGAGCTCGGCTTTTATTTCCGCAAGGTCGTCCTCGGTCTCGGCACGCTCTATCTCGTCCAAAACGCTGTTTAAATACTCAAGCTGCCGCTCGCCCTCGGCTATGAGCGCCGTCAGGTGCTGCTCGGCGGTCTTGAGCTTGGTATATTCTTTGAACATTGCCGCGGCGTTATTCTGCGGCGTTTTGAGCGGATCGAGCTTTATCGTGCGCGGCGGGCAGTCGGGCTCGTAATAGTCCTCGACCGTAACGGAGCCGTCGCCCTTTTTGATGCGGTATAGATTTGCGGTTATAAGCTCCGCGTCGCGGCGTATTTCGTCGCGCCCCTCGCTTTTTTGCAGCTCCTGCTTTTGCAGACCGAGCTTGCGGGCAAGACGATCGCGCGCGGTTTTTATGCTGTGGCTGAGCTCTCTTGATCTCCTGCGGCGACTCTCAAGTGCGTCGCGCTTGGAATAATATGCGTCA
>USPI01000222.1 GCA_900556535.1 uncultured Eubacteriales bacterium
GTTGGGGATGGTGTTAAACTCCTCAACCATGGCCGCTTTGAGCTGCTCATAATCCGCGTCGCCGCGGGTGGGGTAGCTGTGGTCTGTGCCGTAGCGCGAGAAGCCCCACTTGTCGAAAAGAACGTAGGTGATGAGGTCGTTTTCGTTTATAACGTTGTGTATGTTCCTGAAAATGAGCGCATCGGTATCGCCTGCTGTGGTGCCCATGGGCGGCTCGAAGCAGTAGCAGTACAGGTCGTGGCGCATGAGCTTGGCGCTGCCGAGCTCGTAACCGCGGTCAAGCTGCGCCGCAACGAGATTTGCAACGCTTGCCGAGCGGCTGTATCCCGTTATCCAGAGCTTGACGGGACCCGCGATGGAGTTGTCGGCAATGTACTGCTTGAGATAATCGAGCGCCTGAGCGCTTGCAAGCGTGAAGCCCTCGTGATCGCCCGAAGAGCCTACGACCGTGTTTCCGCCCCACTCACGGCGGTAGAAGTTGCCGCGTATGCCGAGCGCGATAAGCGTGTAGTCGGTGCCGTTATCGACAATGCTCTTGCTTGCGGCACATACGCCGATGGAGTTCATTTCGGGCTTTTTGCCGAACCACTCGTTTGACGAGATGTTTTCAAAGCCGCACTGCTGCATCATGGACACAAAATTGCGGTCCTCGTCGTCGAGCGTCTCGGCGTCCTTGCTCGAGAAAGCCGCAAGCGCAAGTGCGAGCGAGGCCTCGGCGAGATCCTGCCGATAGGCGTAGCCGCTTTTTGTGAAGTATTCGTCGCTGTACGAAAAATAGGTTTCGTAGTCGTGGTCGTTCTCGCTGCCGTGACCGGAGCAGTAGCGCACCGTGCCGTTTACGACGCCGTCATCGGCGCACACCGTCGGCACTGCCGTTACGAGCATCAGCGCGGCAAGCATAAGACTTAAAATTTTTCTTCCCATAGTATGCCTCCTTTTTTAATATTTTTCTTCTGAGCTTATTATACCATAAAGATGAAAGAAATCCATAATAAAAAACGCGCTCCTGCGTTTAAAACACAAAAAGCGCGCTGAGAATTTACTTGTGTGCGATTATTGCAACGTAGCCGCCGCTCTTATAGCCGGGGACAACCTCCTCGACCTCCTCGTTGGTGTACATGGGGTTTCTGAGAAGCGTCTGGTAGAAATCGAAATCGTGGAAGCCGAGCGCCTTGAGCGCGTCGATCTTCTCCTCCGTGGAGTGCCATACTCCCGCGCAGCACAGCTCGAGAGGATAGGGGAGCGAGGGCATGACGCCGTTGAGCGAGGGGTGGTCAAACGTGCCGGCTTCCTTGGCAAGCAGATACATGAAGCCGAAGGCGCTCTCCTTGGGAACGTCGAGGGAAACGAATTTTCCGCCCGGCTTGAGTGCCTTTTTGCAGATGTTGAAGGCGTACTCAAGATCCTCCATGTAGCTGGAGCTGCCGTTGAGATAGATCATGTCGTATGCGTTTTCCTCAAGCTCGGCGTCCTCGATCGCGCCGAACTCAATGACGTTGACGCCGCGCTTCTGAGCGATCGCACCCATGTCGCGGGAGGGCTCGATGCCCTCGATGCCGCTGCGGTCGATCATGCTCTCAAACAGGCCGCTGCCGCAGCCGACGGACAGCACACGCTTGCCGGAAATATCGCCGATGGCCTTCTTGAAAAGAAGCAGCTCGCTGGTAAAAAGCTTGTCGTTTTCCATGAACCATGCGTCATACTGGGATGCATAGCCGTCGAATTTCGGTTTCATAGTAAAACAGTCCTTTCAAATTCTGAAGTAACGGATTATAAACTACACAAATATAACACAACAATCGACGAAAATCAATGCACGCTTTTGCCGTTTAAATTCCAAAGAAGCGAAATAAACATAATGAATTAAAAAACTCATCATATTTTTGTGTAAAAAATTCTTGACTGAATTTGTGGAATATGCTAAAATTTCAATCTGTGTGGGGCTTGCTGCGCCCAAAAGCGGCGGACCCGCGCGAAACCTTGAATTTCAAGGAATTTTTTAAGAAAGGAGAAATGAAAATTGCCCACGTTTAACCAGCTGGTGAGAAAAGGCAGAGAGAAGTCGACCTACAAGTCCAACTCCCCCGCAATGCAGAAGGGCCTGAACACCCTGAAGAATTGCGAGACCGACCTGAGCTCCCCCCAGAAGAGAGGCGTCTGCACCGCAGTCCGTACCTCTACTCCTAAGAAGCCTAACTCCGCTCTGCGTAAGATCGCCCGTGTCCGTCTCACCAACGGCTACGAGGTCACCGCTTACATCCCCGGCGTCGGTCATTCCCTGCAGGAGCACTCTGTGGTTATGATCCGCGGCGGCCGTGTCAAGGACCTCCCCGGTGTGCGTTACCACATCATCCGCGGCACTCTGGACGCTCAGGGCGTGCAGGGCCGTATGCAGTCCCGTTCCAAGTACGGCGCCAAGCGCCCGAAGCAGAAGTAAGGCTGCGACCTTGAAATGAGCTTTGCCGAAAAGGTTTGATATATATTGTCATTCACCTCTTTGGCAGGCCGGAACACGATGGGGGAGAGCCCCATTCGCGAGTACCTATGATTTCTAAATTAT
>USPI01000223.1 GCA_900556535.1 uncultured Eubacteriales bacterium
CTTTGGCAGACAGAGTTGTGCTCGTTCAGTCCGCCGCCGAGGAAAAGACCCAGAGCGGTATCTTCCTTGCAGCGTCGGCTCAGGAAAAGCCCGAGATATATGAAGTCGTTGAGGTCGGCCCCGGCGGACTTGTTGACGGCAACGAGATAAAGATGGAAGTCAAGGTCGGCGAAAAGGTTCTCGTCGGCAAGTACAGCGGCAGCAAGATCAAGCTCGACGATGTTGACTACACGATAGTCCGTCAGAGCGACATTCTTGCCGTAGTAGAATAAGGAGGCGCTTACATCATGGCAAAACAGATCATTTTCGGCGAAGAGGCACGCAAGGCGATAGAGCGCGGCGTGAATCAGCTTGCAGATACGGTTAAGATAACCCTCGGACCCAAGGGCCGCAACGTGGTTATCGACAAGAAGTTCGGCGCACCGCTCATCACCAATGACGGCGTGACCATCGCAAAGGAGATCGAGCTCGACGATCCGTTCGAGAACATGGGCGCACAGCTCATTAAGGAAGTCTCCACCAAGACCAACGACGTTGCCGGCGACGGTACCACCAGCGCTACCGTGCTCGCTCAGGCAATGATAAACGAGGGTCTTAAGAACCTCGCAGCCGGCGCAAATCCCATGGTCATGAAGCGCGGCATGAAGAAGGCCACCGACGCTGCCGTCGAGGCGGTTCGCGCAAACTCCCAGCCCGTTTCCGGCAGCGGCGATATCGCCCGCGTCGGCGCTATCTCCAGCGGCGACGAGGTCATCGGCACACTCATTGCCGAGGCTATGGAGAAGGTCTCCCAGAACGGCGTTATCACCATCGAAGAGTCCAAAACCGCAGACACCTACAGCGAGGTCGTTGAGGGTATGCAGTTTGACCGCGGCTACCTCAGCCCCTACATGGCTACCGATACCGAGAAGATGGAGGCCGTCCTTGACGACGCTCTGATCCTCATCACCGATAAGAAGGTCACGAACATTCAGGAGATCCTGCCCCTGCTCGAGCAGATCGTCAAGGCAGGCAGAAAGCTCCTCATCATCGCAGAGGACGTCGAGGGCGAGGCTCTTGCGACCATCATCCTCAATAAGCTGCGCGGCACCTTCACCTGCGTTTGCGTAAAGGCCCCCGGCTTCGGCGACAGACGCAAGGAAATGCTCCAGGATATCGCTATCCTCACCGGCGGTCAGGTCATCTCCTCCGACCTCGGCATGGAGCTCAAGGACGCACAGATCGATATGCTCGGTCAGGCGCGTCAGGTCAAGGTCACCAAGGAAAACACCGTCATCGTTGACGGCGCGGGCGAGTCTGCCGACATCAAGGCGCGCATCGCTCAGATAAATGCTCAGATAGAGACCACCTCCTCCGAGTACGACAAGGAAAAGCTCCAGGAGCGCCTTGCAAAGCTCTCCGGCGGTGTTGCGGTCATCAAGGTCGGCGCTGCCACCGAGACCGAGATGAAGGAAAAGAAGCTGCGCATCGAGGACGCACTCAACGCTACCCGCGCGGCAGTCGAGGAGGGCATCGTCGCCGGCGGCGGCACTGCCTACATCGCGGCTGCAAAGGCTGCCGATAAGCTCGTTGAGACCCTCGCGGGCGACGAAAAAACCGGCGCTGCCATCGTTGCGAAGGCTCTGAGAGCCCCCATCATGCAGATCGCCGCAAACGCAGGTCTCGAGGGTGCGGTCATCCTCGACAGAGTCTACGGCAGCGATGAGACCTCCTACGGCTTTGACGCCGCCGCCGAGGAATACGGCAACATGATAAAGATGGGCATCATCGACCCGACCAAGGTCTGCCGCAGCGCTCTTGAGAATGCATCGTCCGTTGCATCCATGGTCCTGACCACCGAGAGCCTCGTCACAGATATCCCCACGCCTCCCGCACCGGCAGCAGCCCCCGCAGGCGACATGGGTATGTACTGATCCAAAACCAAAACGAAAAAACACGCGTAAACCAAACGAAAAAACACGCTTCCTCGGAAGCGTGTTTTTTTATATTCAATTCACGATGTGGGGTGCTGTGCGGTGAATTCCTGATTTTCCTTCATGTAGGGGAGCATATGGTCGCGCACGAGCTCCGGCCAGATGAGAAAATAGCTGCTGAAGGGGTTTACGACAGCGTGGCGGCCGTTGTCAACGAGCATCTGGAAATAGTCCATGGGCTTGAGGCAGACGCAGTCGCAATTTCCCGCGAGCTTTCCGAGCTCGTCCGTGTCCGTGAAAATGGGGATGAACACCCTGCCGCCGACGGTGAGGGTCATGAAATGCATGCTTGCCGAGTTAACGCTGCTGCCCTTTTCGACGGCGAAGAACATCGGCGTCTTTGCAAGCTGCTCAAGCAGCATCGACAGCGACTGCTGATCCTTGCCCTGCGACTCGTTGTACTTTTTGATGAGCTTTTTTATTCCCATGCGGGAGATGTGTTCTATCTGCTGCTGACTGAGTTCGGAATTGGACATGTATTTTTACCTCGTAACGTTTTTCTACATCATATCACACATCTCGAACCTTGTCCATGAAACAAAATTTGCGCAACGGCACAGCGCTTGCATTGACAAATCA
>USPI01000224.1 GCA_900556535.1 uncultured Eubacteriales bacterium
GAGTGGCCAAAGGGGACAGACTGTAAATCTGCTGGCAATGCCTTCGGTGGTTCGAATCCACCATCCCCCACCAAAAACCTTCGCATGAAAGTGCGGAGGTTTTTTACTTTTGCCTCCTCAACGGATCAAGTAATAGGTAATAAGTAATAGTGAATAGGTGCGGTGTATTTCAATTCAAAGAATTGAAATACAAATTCGATTTTTTCACTTTTTCACTATTACCTCTTCACTATTACCTCTTTTTCTTGTAATCCGCTCGGCTTCATGCTAAGCTTAAGAAAAAAACAGGAGGTACGGCATGGACAATTCACTCGAACGCTTTCTCTCGGCTCAGGCTCATTCCTACGACAACGCCCTGCGCGAGATACGCGCCGGCAGGAAGCGCAGCCACTGGATGTGGTACATCTTTCCGCAGATAGCGGGGCTCGGCTTCAGCTCAACGGCACAGTTTTACGCCATACGCGATCTGAACGAGGCAAAGGCGTATATCTCCCACCCCGTGCTCGGCGCAAGGCTCCTTGAGATCTCCCGCGCACTCACGCAGCTTCCCTGCTCCGACCCCACCTCCGTCATGGGCTATCCCGACGACCTCAAGCTGTGCTCATGCATGACGCTTTTTGAGCTTGTCAGCGACGATCCCGTATTCGCCGAGGTGCTCGACAAATTCTACGGCGGCAGGCGCGATGCACGCACGCTGCGGCTGCTGGGGCTTTAATGCACAAATCGGCACAATTTCAACATCGTTTTTTCTGGCTATCCGCGAATTGACTTTTCGTCCGTTCGCGGATATCATTTTGAATGTTGTTTTTAATTTTCCTAAAGGAGTAATGAAATGGAGAAGATTTTCAAGCTGAAGGAGAACGGTACCACCGTGCGCACGGAGATAGTCGCCGGTCTTACCACCTTCATGACAATGGCGTACATCATCGCGCTCAACCCCAACCTCCTCACGGGCTTTGCCGTCGGCACGCCCCTGTGGAACGGCGTTTTCGTGGCGACCTGCATCGCCTCGGCGATCGGCATGCTCGTTATGGCCTTCGCCGCAAACAAGCCCTTCGCAATGGCGCCCGGCATGGGTCTTAACAGCTTCTTTGCCGTCGTCGTCGCAAATATCGCAGCCTTCACCGGCATAAGCTACGAGGAGGCATTCCCCGCGGCAATGTGCATCATTCTCGTCGAGGGTATTTTCTTCGTCGTGCTCACCATGTTCTCGATCCGCGAGAAGATAGTCGAGGCTATCCCCTTCGGCATCCGCATCGGCATCACCCCTGCCATCGGTCTGATGCTCCTGAATGTCGGCTTCGGCTCCAACGCGGGTATTTACAGCGAAAAGGGCGGCCCGTTCTTCGTTCTGTCCACCTTCTTCGGCAGCCTGACCCCGTCGGTCGCACGCGACACCGTCGGCAGCGCTTATCCGCAGCTGGTTCTCTACGTCGTGACCATGCTCATCGGCGTGTTTGCGATCGTCGTCCTCAGCCACCGCAAGGTCAAGGCCTCCGTTATCCTCGGTATGCTCATCTCCTGCATCGTCTACTGGGGCGGCAGCTTCATCTTCCTTGACACCAACCCGTTCGAGTCGCTCGCTACCGCATCCTTCGTGCCCCCGCTCGGCGATATGCTCGACACCACCTTCCTCAAGTTCGACTTCAAGACCTTCATAAGCATCGGCTGGTTCACCGCCGTCGCACTTATCATCACCTTCTGCATGATCGATATGTTCGACACCATCGGCACCCTCGTCGGCACCGCGGCTCGCGCAAATATGCTTGACAAGGACGGCAAGATGCCCAATATGAAGCAGGCTCTCATGGCGGACGCCGTCGGCACCGTAGCAGGCGCCTGCACCGGCACCTCCACCGTCACCACCTTCATCGAGTCCGGCTCCGGCGTCGAGGCCGGCGGCCGCACCGGTCTGACCGCACTGACCACTGCCGTGATGTTCCTGCTGTGCATGTTCATCGCTCCCATCGCCGCTCTCATCCCCGCTCCGGCAACGAGCGCCGCTCTTATCTACGTCGGCATCCTCATGCTCAGCGGCCTCAAGAATGTCGATTGGGACGATATCCTTCAGGTCATCCCCGTCGCGCTCATGCTCATCTTCATGCCCATCACCGGCTCTATCGGTCACGGCATCGGTATGGCGCTCATCTCCTACTCCGTCGTTGCCGCATTCACCGGCAAGGCCAAGGAGGTCTCCGTGCTGACCTACGTGCTCTCCCTCCTGTTCCTGCTGAAGTTTTTCGTCATCGTTTAATGATCATTCACCGGCGTCCTGCTTGGGCGCCGGTTTTTTATTATCACGCAGCCGGCAAGCTCCGCCTTTTCATGCGCGCTCAATTCGTCAAACAGCGTCTCGAAGCAGTATTCGCAGATGAATTCCCGCTCCCACAAATACATATCCTCATCCTCCTCAAACGGCTCGCGGCACGCGTTGCAGCGCGACGGACCCGACTGCATCATCATAAATTCCATCTCTCCAATCAAGATATTTTATGCGCTTGCGTTATCTGTTTGAGATAATACACGCTTTTGCATAATCTGTCAAGTTA
>USPI01000225.1 GCA_900556535.1 uncultured Eubacteriales bacterium
CTCGACGAGGTCGAGCAGGCGGCGTCCCTCGTGCAGGAGGCCGTGCATCCCGATGCGCTCACCATCTTCGGCGCGACCTTCGACGAAACGCTCGACGATGAGATCCGCGTCACCGTCATTGCCACGGGCTTCGACAAGGCGCCCGGCGCGCTCGACTTCAACAAGGAAAAGACCGCGTCTGTCGGCACTGCACCCGAGGGCGGCCTTGCCCCTCTCGACTATGATAAGGAGAAGGCCGAGGAGGAAGCCAAGCACGAGGATGAGCCCGATCCCTTTGAAGACATTTTCAAAATTTTCAACCGCGAGCATTGAGAAAATCAGGTAAAATTCCGCAGACTTTGGTCTGCGGAATTTTTTTGTCCGCTGTGCGGCATGTTTTCCGGAAAAACGATGCCAGCGCATCAAAATTTTGCACCTTTTAATTTTGCCCGAAGCGCAGAAAGTAAATGCGCCGGGGAGAGAAAAAGAAAAAACCGGCAAAAAAGCGTTTGCCGCGCCGTTCGACCGACCGGCGCGGCGGCGCTTTGAAAAACAAAAGGGGTGAGAGAATGAATGGAACGCATCGCACAAAAAGGGCGGCGCTGCTGCTGGGATTTTTTGCTGCGGCAATGCTCGCCTGCCCGAGCGCGCGGGCCGCGGCGGAGCCGGTGCATGAGCTTCTTGCCGTGGGACAGCCCATCGGCGTGAAGCTCTTTTCCGACGGGGTGCTCGTCATCGGATTCTCCGACGGGGAAAGCCCGGCGAAGGACTGCGGGCTCAAAAAGGGCGATATCATCACCGCGCTGGACGGCACGGCGCTTGACAGCATCGAGGCACTGCGCGCCTGCCTGAACGCAGGCGGCGGAAGCGACGCTGCCCTGACCGTAAAGCGCGGCAGCCGCACACTGACGCTCGAGGCCTCGCCACAGCGGGATGTAGGCGGGGAATACCGCCTAGGCGCATGGGTGCGCGACAGCATGGCGGGCATCGGCACGATGACCTTCTACGACCCTAAAAGCGGCGCCTTCGGCGCGCTGGGCCACGGCGTGACAGACGTGGACACCGGAAAGCTCCTGCCGCTCGACCACGGCAGCATCATGAATGCCTCCGTTAAGACGGTGAAGAAGGGCGAGCGCGGCGCGCCGGGCGAACTCAAGGGCGAGTTTGACTTCACGCGCGACTGCGGCACGCTTTACGCCAACACCGACTGCGGCATTTTCGGCAGGCTTTCACCGCAGGACGCGGAGACGCTCGGCGGAAAACGCTATCCCATCGCCAAAAGGGACGAGATCCGGCCGGGGCAGGCAGCGATCCTTGCGGCGGTGAGCGGAAGCGAGGCGAAGGAATACGCCATCGAGATCGAGAAGGTCTATCCCGCCGCGGACACGACAAGAAACCTCCTGCTGCGCGTGACGGACGAAGCGCTGCTCGCGCAGACCGGCGGCGTGGTGCAGGGGATGAGCGGCAGCCCCATCGTGCAGAATGGGCGGATCGTCGGCGCGGTGACGCACGTTTTGCTCGATGATCCGGGCAGAGGATATGGTATTTTTATCGAGAATATGCTCGATGCGGCGGGGCTCTTTTGCGTGAGCAGCGACGCGGAAACGTAAAAAAGGTACTAAGACTACGGAAAAATGACCAAAAAATGTTGAAAAAGTTGCTTTTTCCTGTTGCCTTTCGACAAAGTTCACTTGAAAACGATGTCCGAATATGGTAGCTTATTGCCATAGCAGAACGAAGACGTCATATTTTGCTGTGCTGCCGCATTGTTCGGCAAATTTGTGAAAAAGGACGGGAATGACATGGAAAACAAGATCGCAGTCGTGTTGGCGGACGCGAACGAGGAGTTCCGCACGGCACTTTTTCAGGCACTGGAGGCGACGGGAGAGTTCGAAGTAGTGGGGAGCACGCCGGATGGACCGGAGGCATATTCACTGTTGAGCGAATATAAACCCAAGCTGCTTGTCATGGATCTCCTGCTGCCGGGACTGGACGGCTTCGGCCTTCTTGAGAAGGCCGAGAAGGAAAAGCTTCAGCCGAGGACGGTCATCGTTTCGGCTCTCTACCGCGACCAGGTCGTTGCGCAGGCAATGGACAAAGGGGTTGCTTTTTTCATGCCCAAGCCCTGCGAAATGAATTCGCTGCTGGAGCGGCTTCGCCAGGCGGCGGAGGACGGCAGCGAGAGCACGGAGGACGAGTTCCAGTCGCTCGAGCGCGAGGTGACGGCTGTGATCCACGAAGTCGGCGTGCCTGCGCACATCAAGGGTTATCAGTATGTGCGCGAAGCCATCGTCATCGCCGTTCAGGACATGGACGTGATCAACGCCGTGACAAAGGTGCTCTATCCCGAAGTTGCGCGCCGCTACAGCACCACGCCCTCGCGCGTGGAGCGCGCCGTGCGCCATGCGATCGAAGTGGCGTGGGATCGGGGCGATCTTGAGACCCTTCAGCACTATTTCGGGTATACCGTCAACTCGACAAAGGGCAAGCCGACCAACAGCGAGTTCATCGCCATGATCGCTGACCGCATCCGTTTACAACGTAAGATCCG
>USPI01000226.1 GCA_900556535.1 uncultured Eubacteriales bacterium
GCCAGAACGATGAGGCCGACGGACCAAATCATCTGGAACCAGTCGCCCCATGCAGCGGTCTTGTCTGCAACCAGACCGGCGATGAGCTTGATCTTTGCGATGATGGTCATGGTCAGGGAAGTGCCGGTTGCGGCAAGCATGAATACCATCGGGACAAAGAACATCTTGTTGCTCTTACCGACCTGACCGAGCCAGGAGGCAACAGCCAGCATTGCGATACCGGCGAGCAGCTGGTTGGCAGCACCGAACACACCCCAGATCTGGTTGAGGCCCATGAAGCCCATACCGCAGCCGATAACGACCATGATGAGAGTGGAGACGAACGGGTTGGAGAAGAACTTGCGAGCGCCGGTGAGCTCCTCGCGGGTCTTTCCTTCGGGAACGAAGAGCTCAGCAAACATGTAGCGAGCCAGACGAGTACCGGAGTCAAGAGAGGTCAGTGCGAAGACGGAGACCGCAAGAGTCAGCAGGGTGTAGGTGGTGTCGTAGACAGGGTTGGAGAAGTCTGCAACGCCGCCGAAGGTGGTGGCGACCATGGTGGCAACGCCGCCGGCGAAGATGGTGGGAGGTGCGGTGAGGAGGAACTTCTCGCCGCCGCCGATGTTGGTCTCCTTGAAGACAACACCGATTGCGATAAGGGCGATGACTGCCAGAGCGGACTCGACGATCATTGCGCCGTAGCCGATGACCTTTGCGTCCTTCTCAGAGTCGAGCTGCTTGGAGGTGGTACCGGAACCGATGAGAGAGTGGAAGCCGGAGACAGCGCCGCAGGCGACGGTGATGAACAGGGTCGGGAAGAGGCTTGCGTTGCCGTTGAGGCCGCCCCAGCCTGCGAAGGCGGGCAGATCAACGTGAGCGCCGGAGAAGAGAATACCGATGATAGCAATGATCATCATGCCGTAGAGCAGGAAGGAGCTGAGGTAGTCACGCGGCTGGAGCAGCATCCAGACAGGAAGCAGAGAAGCGAGCATGACGTAAACTGCGATGAAGAGGACCCAGAAGGTACGGCTGCAGTTGATACCGAAGTTCAGACCTGCGATAACGATGGCAATGATGCCGATGATACCGACGATGGTAGCGGGGCCTATCTTGCAGTTCTTGCGGTAGACGAAGAAGCCGAAGATAAAGGCGATAACGATAAAGAGCAGAGAGGTAGTTGCGGTAGAAGCGTTGCCGCTGACGTTAGCACGACCGACGGTGAACAGAGGAATTGCGGGCTCACCATCCTTCGCAACGGAGACGAAGGTACCGGCGACAACTGCGGTGAAGGAAGCGATAACGAGAATAAGAACGAGCAGTGCGAAGATGGTGAACAGTCTCTGTGCCTTGACGCCCATGCTGTCCTTGATGACCTCGCCGATGGAGCCGCCGTTGTGACGGATAGAGGCGAACAGAGCACCGAAGTCATGCATTGCGCCGAAGAAGATACCGCCGATGACAATCCACAGGAAAACGGGAACCCAGCCGAAGATAGCGGCCTGAATAGGTCCGTTAATGGGGCCGGCGCCGGCGATGGAAGAGAAATGATGTCCCATCAGGACGGCGGGGTTGGCAGGAACGAAGTCCTTTCCGTCGTAACTGGTGTGTGCCGGGGTTTCACGATTGGGATCCACGCCCCATTTCTTTGCAAGGAAGCTACCGTAGAAGATGTAGCCACATGCCAGCAGGGCGAGTGCGATGATGAGAATAAGAATTGCGCTCACACTTTTCACTCCTTAAAAAATGTTTTATTTACTCGCGGCATTTCATCTTCGTGCCGCAAATAATTTCCTGAAGTACGCCTCCAACGGGCGGCCTGCCGGGTTTGTCCGAGTGCTCTCGGTGCCCAGCTCTACCGCGGCTGTCAGAAGCTCGGTGTAGCCATGCAGGGAAAATTTATAGCTCTTGCTGAATGAGCGCTTCGCAATATGTTTCGCCGTCGCGGGGTCAAAGCTTTCCGCGACGAATATGGCGGCAATGTTCGTATACTGGTGCTCCTTGTGTGGCTTCACGCGGGGCAGCCCGTCGGCAAGGGCGAAATCTATGCAGTTGTCAACAAGCTCCTTGTCAAAGCTCTCCGCCGCGAACATGTACACATGCTCGTTTGTCTCGCCCCAGACCTTGATATTTTTCGTCAGCCAGTATTTCTCGTTGCGGGAGGAGTAGTCCGCGCGGAAAACGAGCGGCAGCTCCGTAAAGCTCTCGTTCTCGTGGATGTCATAATAGGCGCTGTATGAATCCCTGAGCGTTTCAAGGAAGTCGGTACGCGTTCCCGTCATGCTAAGCCTCCGCAAATAGTTCATATAACAGCCGCCAAAAAATATGTACAAACTGTTAACCATAGTTAATATAACGCAAATATGCATAAATTTCAATAGGAATTTTTGCTAACTTTTAGTCAATCATTCTGTTTTGGTGATTCCAGACAGTTATTCGGAACAAACTTGGTAGTTTTGCACTAAACTCAGCGCAGAAATTTTGGCCTTCCGGCTGCCGCACGTTTTTCAAAAAATGTTCACAAAAATTTTTATATTGAATCCAACAC
>USPI01000227.1 GCA_900556535.1 uncultured Eubacteriales bacterium
CAATACTTTGTGTATTACTGAGATTTTTTATGAAGCATGGGCGGAAAAGGGCCGCTCAAAACCGTGTGTTTTTTGTCTCAGCCGACCTTTAATTATTCCAAAGAGTGGGGGGATAGACGCCGTCTACGTGCAGCTTTGTGAGCTCGCGCACGACTCCGGGCTTGTCCTCCTTGTAGGTCAGACCGAACCAGCGGTCGTTCGTGTTCAGAACGGAGATTTTGATCCTGCCCTCGTCGGTGAGGTCGCCCATCATCGTCGGCAGAAGGCACTCCGCCTTTTTGTCGTCTGCATCCAGTGCTGCGAAGAAATCGGCAAAATACTTCTCCATCACGGGCAGAATGTCCTGATGATAGCCCCAGAGGTTCATGGAAACGAAGGTGTCCGGCGCGAGGAGATAGGCATTGTCGGATTCCGCGTCGGCAAGTATCTCGCCGTCGGGCATGAGCTTGATCTTATAGGTCTCGCGGATGCCGGTCAGCAGCTCGTTTTCGACCATGCACACGCCGCGTGTCACGGTGCCGAAGGCGCTGACAGTGTTTTTGAGCCTGTATGCGACCATGACCGCGTCCTGCGCGCCGCTGAGCCTGTCAAGCTGCGCGGAGATGACGCCGAGTGCCTCGCTGCCGTAGTAATCGTCCGCGTTCATGACGGCAAAGGGTGTCGTGATCACGTCCTTTGCGCAGATGACCGCGTGCACGGTGCCGTAGGGCTTCGTTCTGTCCGAAAATTCGGGGCGGCTTTCGGTAAAGCGGTCGAGCGTCTGGAAGGCGTAGCTGATTTTGATGCCGGTGCTTTTTTCGACGCGGTCGCCGAAAAGCGATCTCACGTCGCTTAGCATTTCGGGCTTTATGATGAGAACGATCTTGTTAAAGCCCGCCTTGACGGCATCGTACAGGGCATACTCCATGAGTATCTCCCCGTCGGGTCCGAGACGCTCTATCTGCTTCACTCCGCCGTAGCGTGAGCCGAGTCCGGCTGCCATTACAACAATAGTCTTATCCATAGTGTCCTCCGTTAAATCATTTTATCGAATTTCGTGTGTAGCTGCCCATGCGGAAAAGCTCCGTTTCGGGCGCAGCCCTGAGCCATGCAAGATATGCCTCGGGCCAGTGCTGCTGCAATATGAGCGATTCGCCGCCGCGCTGATAGGTATCGACGATGAGGATGACGAGCTGCTCGTAGTAATAGTCCTGCGCGCCGCCCGTGACCTTCGTTGCGGCAAACTTTGCGGCATAGCGGAACAGAATGCCAAGCAGGGTGAAGATTATCTCCGTTGCGGGAGATTTGTCTCCGGGCTTGCGCTTTGAGATCATGCTCCCCAGCTTCTGGAGCTTTTCGCGTCCGCTCGAATCGTGCCAGTTGTCGATCAGCTCACCCAGCTCGTTTGCCATTTCCTCGTTGCCGTCAAGGAGAAAGCGCAGGAAGCTTTTGAGTTCAAACACGCTGCCGATAGTCCTGCTGCGCATATAGTCCATCGCAAGCTTCTGATAGCCGCCGTCGCGGAACTTTGCGGGCGTGTCGAGCAGGTCGTCAAAGTAGTCGAACATCAGATCGAGCGCAAGCTCCTGATCGGCAAGCGGAACATAGTCCGCCTCGACGCCGAGCTCCTGCATTATCTTCGCAAACTCGCCCTGCATGAGACCGAGCAGGCGGGTGTATTCCGCCGCACCGCGCCGTGCCTTGCAGGGGACTATCATGTCCGTGCCGTAGCGCGTGAAGCCCCAATACCTCAGCGGCATACGCGGCACGACGTCGATTTCGGAAATGATGTTGAAAATATTGTCCGTAAACTGCGCCGCACGGTCAAGCACCGTGGGCGGTGTCGCAAAGCTGTACGCGAAAATGTTATCCTTGCCTATCCCGCTTTCAAAGGTCAGGCGCGCACCGAGAAGGTTTGTGACAGCTCCTCCGCGGCTGTAGCCGCAGACCCATATTTTCACCCTGTCGCGGTCGAGACCGCGCTTTTCTATGTATTGCATCAGCGCATCGTAAACGCCGTCCGCGGCAATTTTAAAGCCCGCGGCAAAGTCGGGGTAGGCATCGTCAACGGCGTGGGCGTTGCTGACCCACTCGCCGCCGTAGCAGTGGCTGCGAATGACGACGGGGATGAGAAAACGGTCGTCCGGCAGCTTTTTCGTGCCGAAGATATATCCGCAGCTGTCCTCGCAGCTCTGCTGATCGCCGAAGCGGAAGCTTTCGATGGTGCGGTCGTCGCAGCCGATGGCGTGCAGCGCCGAGCGTGTGTGCTTATCGCCGTCGTCCTTGTAGGTGAAGGCGCTCATCGTGAGCCCGAGCGAGGTTATGGCAAGCTCATGATCGTACGAGCACGCCGAGCGCAGGAAAAACGAGTCGGAGTATTTAAAGCCGAGCCTTCCGATGGCATTGGGCGCATCTTCCTTCGAGATCATGACGCTCACGCTTATATCGCCGTTTACCGCTGTGCCGTTCGTGCCGTCAAAATAAAACTTCAGATCCGTCATACAAAACCCCCTGCGAATTTTCCAAACCGTTATTTAACT
>USPI01000228.1 GCA_900556535.1 uncultured Eubacteriales bacterium
CTCAAGACCCTCGCCGAAATAGGCGGTTTTAATTTCCTCTGCATAGGTGGGGCTGACGGTGTTTATCCTGTCGGCAAACACGCAGCCTGCCTTGAGAAAATCGGCGCAGCCGTTTAATTCGAGAAACTCCGGAGTGTAGTATTTATCCTCGATGCCGAACAGATCCTGAACGTAGTCGAAGCCGAATTTTCCTTGATATGCAATGTTGTGTATCGTCAGCAGCCAGCGCAGTGACTCCTGCATCGCGCCCTTATACTGCGTCTTTGCGAGCATCGGCAGCATCGCGGTGTGCCAGTCGTTGCAGTGGACGATCTCGGGGGTGAAGCCGAGGTTTGGAATGGCGTCGAGCACGGCGCGGGTGAAGAAGGCGTACTGCTCGCCCTCGGCCATGCCGCCGCGGTATATTTTGTCGCCGAAATAGAACTCGCTGTCAACGAGGTAGATGATCACTCCGTCGAGATCGAGCCTTTCGATGCCGCAGTACTGGGTGCGCCAGCCGAGGTTTACATAAAAGTCGAACATATGCTCGACCCTGTCCGCGTACTTATCCTTTATGCAGCGGTGGTACGGCGTTATTACGCGCGCGTCGAAGCCGAGCTTTTTAAGCGATTTCGGCAGCGTTCCGACAACGTCGGCAAGTCCGCCTGTCTTTGAAAGCGGAGCGCACTCGGCCGCCGCGAGCAGTATTTTCGGCAGCTCGCTCCGCCCCTTTTCGTTAAGAATGCTTCTGAACTGCTTTTTCATGTTTTTCAGCCGTCCTTTCCGGAATGTATTCAAAATATACTGCCGAGAGCGGCGGCAGGTCTATGACCGCGCTGTACGGCAGATCGTCAAAGCCGATGTCGCGGCTGTGAATGATGTCTGCGTTATGTAAACCGCCTCCGCCGTATCGCTCATCATCGCTTGAAAGAAGCTCACGCAGCGTGCCGGGGTGGGGCAGACCTATCGTGAAGCCGTGGTGCTCGTTGGGAATGAAGTTGCACGCGCAGACGATATAGCTTTTGCTCCCGGGCTTTGCCGAGCGCAGGAAGGCAATGGAGCTGAGCGATTTTTCGTTTACGTTGAGCCACTTAAAGCCGTCCCACGAGCCGTCTATCTCATACAGCGCGGGGGAGGAGGTGTAGACTCCGTTGAGTGCTGCGCAGTATTTTTGCAGCTTTTCGTGCATCGGGTAGCCCAGCAGCAGCCAGTCGAGCTCCTGCTCGAAATTCCACTCTATAAACTGCCCGAACTCCGAGCCCATGAAGCAGAGCTTTTTGCCCGGGTGGGCAAACTGATAGCCGTACAGAGCGCGCAGCGTTGCGAATTTCTGCTCATAGCTGCCGAACATTTTGTCCAGCATGGATCTCTTGCCGTGCACGACCTCGTCATGCGAATATGCGAGAATGAAATTCTCCGAAAATGCGTACATCATGGAGAAGGTGAGCTTTTCGTGCAGCCCCTTGCGGAAAAGCGGGTCGGCGGAGAAATAATCGAGCGTGTCGTGCATATAGCCCATGTCCCACTTGAAGCTGAAGCCGAGCCCGCCGACGGAGGGCGGCATGGTCACCATGGGGTAAGCCGTCGACTCCTCGGCAACGGTTATTGCGCCGGGGTAGTTTGACAGGACCGCCTTGTTGAGCTTCTGCAAAAACTCGACGGCGCCGAGGTTAATGTCGCCGCCGTTGCGGTTGGGGGTGTATTCCCCGGGCTTTCGTCCGTAGTTGAGATACAGCATCGAGGACACCGCATCGACCCTTATGCCGTCAATGTGGTATCTTTCGAAGAAAAAGCAGGCGGAGGATATGAGAAACGACTGCACCTCCGGCATATCATAGTCAAATATCAGCGTGCCCCACTCCGGATGCGACGCCATGCGCTCCTCCTTGCACTCGTACAGCCTCGTGCCGTCAAAGCACGCAAGCCCGTGCTCATCGCGCGGGAAGTGCGCGGGGACCCAGTCCATTATGACGCCGATGCCCGCATTGTGCATAACGTCGATGAATTCGGAAAAGTCGTCGGGCGTGCCGTAGCGGCTCGTCGGCGCGTAGTAGCCGGTTACCTGATAGCCCCACGAGCCGGGGTAGGGGTACTCCGTGAGGGGCAGCAGCTCAATATGCGTATAACCCATGTCGGCGCAGTATTTTGCAAGCTGCGGAGCTATGCTCGCGTAGTTCACGCCGCCCTCGGGGATCTTCCACGAGCCGAGGTGCAGCTCGTAAACGGACATGGGGCTTTCAAAGCAGTTTCGCCGCGCTCTTTTGCACATATGCTCCCCGTCGCGCCACTCGTGCGAGCCGGACCACACTCTTGACGCTGTGTTGAGCCCCGTCTGCGACCACTGCGCAAAGGGGTCGGACTTCCATACGGCCTTGCCGCCGCGCTGCGTGACGCAGTATTTATACAGATCGCCGTTGTGCAGCCCCTCAACAAAGCAGTGCCACAGCCCGCCGCGCTTTTCCTTTACCGTCTCCACCAAATGCTCGTACATCGCCTGGGGTGTCACAGCGCTCCGCCTCCCTTCTCCATGCTCTGCT
>USPI01000229.1 GCA_900556535.1 uncultured Eubacteriales bacterium
CAATATATATTTGAACAAGAGCCGTACTTGTGCTATAATCTGCACATACCATCAGCGTTTTGGAGGTAAAACTATGAAAATCGCAGTCGTCTGCGGCGGACTTTCCAACGAAAGAGACGTATCAATTACAAGCGGCACCTGTGTTGCCCGCGCTCTGCGCGAAAAGGGGCACAAGGTCGTGCTTGTCGATCTTTATTACGGTTATTCGGGCAGCTATGACGATCCTGCCGAGCTTTTTGAGCGCGAGCAGGAGGATGTGGCATATTCCGTGAAGGAGGAAACGCCCGATATAGAAAAAATACTCGCACAGGGCGACGGCAGCCGCATAGGAAAAAACGTGCTTGAAATTTGCAAGGCTGCGGATATAAGCTTTCTCGCGCTGCACGGCGAGGACGGCGAGAATGGAAAGCTCCAGGCGACGATGGATATGCACGGCATTAAATATACCGGAAGCGGCTATCTCGGCAGCGCCATTGCGATGAATAAGGAAGTCACAAAGATCATGCTGCGCAGCAGCGGCATCCCCGTGCCCGAGGGCGTCGTGCTCTCCAAGGGCGAGTATGCCGAGGTCGGATTTCCCTGTGTCGTGAAGCCCTGCAGCGGCGGCTCGAGCGTCGGCACCTCTATGGTCGGCAGCAAGAGCGAATATTCCGCGGCTCTTGAGCTTGCGTTTAAATATGAAGATCATGTGCTTGTCGAGCACTTTATAAAGGGCCGTGAGCTCACGGTCGGCGTCATGGGAGGCAAGGCAATGCCTGTCATCGAAATAATCCCCAAGGCCGGTTGGTACGATTATAAAAACAAGTATCAGGCAGGGCTGACGGAGGAAATTTGCCCCGCGCCCATAAGCGCCGAGGATACCGAGCGCGTTCAGCGCCTTGCCGAGCGTGTCCACACCGCGCTCATGATAGACGTTTACTGCCGCGCCGATTTTCTCATGGATAACGAGAGCGGCGAGCTGTACTGCCTTGAGGCAAACACGCTCCCCGGCATGACCCCCACAAGCCTTATCCCGCAGATGGGCAGGGAGCAGGGGCTCGACTTCGGCGAGGTGTGCGAGAAGATAATAAAGCTTTCCATGGAGAAATATAAATGAGAGGCATAAGCGTTCAAAAGGCTGCCGAAATCGTCGGCGGAGAGCTTATAGGAAGCGGCGCGACGGAGATACTCGGTGTCGTCATTGACAGCCGCCTTGTAAAGAAGGACTTTGCGTTTGCGGCCCTTCCGGGCGAGCGGGTGGACGGTCACGATTTTGTCGCAAAGGCGTTCGAGCTTGGCGCAGCGTGCTGCATAGTCGAGCACAGGGTGGAGACCGAGGGTGCGCAAATTGTTGTGCCGAGTGTCGCAAAGGCGATGGCACAGTTTGCGGAGGGCTATCGAAAAATGCTCTCGATACCAGTCATCGGAATAACTGGCTCCGTCGGGAAAACGACCGCCAAGGAGATGGTCTCCGCTGTTTTGTCGCAAAAATATAAGGTCTTAAAGACCGATAAAAACTTCAACAACGAGCTCGGCGTTCCGCTTACGATATTCCGCATTGAGCCCGAGCACGAGCTTGCCGTCATAGAGATGGGCATCTCCGACTTCGGCGAAATGAGCAGGCTTGCCAAGATGGTCAGACCTACTGCGGCGGTGTACACGCTCATAGGTCACGCGCACCTTGAGGCTCTGCACGACAGAAACGGAGTATTTAGGGCCAAGACAGAGATGCTCGAATATATGCCGGATAACGGCGTCGTGTTTTTAAATGCCGATGATGATCTGCTCTCTGCCTGCAAATGTGCGCAGAAAAAAGTCCTCTACGGTTTGAGCGACGGCGCCGATGTCCGTGCGGAGAATATCATAAGCGGCACGGAGAGTATCGACTGCGACATTGTCTCTGCCTCACGCAGGATCCGCGTGCATATCCCCGCCTACGGCAAGCATATGATATACGCAGCCCTTGAGGGCGCCGCCGTCGGCATTGAATTCGGTCTCGACGATGAGCAGATAGCCGCGGGAATTGCCGCCTATGAAACGGTCGGACGCCGCGCAAGTGTAAGCAATACCGGGTACCTGACCCTTGTTGACGACTGCTATAACGCAAATCCCGATTCCGTAAAGTGCGCGATAGACTCGCTCTCCCGACTGCCGGGACGCAAGGTATGCGTGCTCGGCGATATGCTTGAGATGGGCGAGAAGGAGGCGCAGCGCCATGCCGAGATAGGCAGCTACGCCGAGGAAAACGGAGTTGAGCTGCTGCTGTGCGTGGGTGAGCTTTCAAAGAACACCTGCCGCGCCGCACAGGATATCCGTTCGCTGCACTTTGCGAGCAATGCCGAACTTATAGGCGCGCTGCCGAAGCTCATCGAGAAAGGCGACGCCGTTTTGGTAAAGGCATCGCACAGCATGAAGCTTGAGGAGATCTCCGAAGCGCTGAAGCTGCTAAAATAGTAAAAAACGGACTGCATCGCAGTCCGTTTTATTATTTTGTTAAAGCCGCGTATTCATCCCATGTTAGGAACCTGTTGTCTC
>USPI01000230.1 GCA_900556535.1 uncultured Eubacteriales bacterium
ATGTGCAGCTCCGACCGCTGCGGGAAATACGGCGAAAATTGGGCGTGTCCGCCCGGCTGCGGCACGATCGGTCATGCGCGCGAGCTTATTTCACGCTACGGCAGCGGCATCATCGTGCAAACGACGGGGCTTCTCGCGGACGAATTTGACTACGAGGGTATGCAAAGCATCTCGCAGCGGCACAAAAAGAGCTTTGAGAGCTTTGCGCGGCAGGCAAAAATACTCTTTCCCGACTGCCTCGCGCTCACGGCGGGACCATGCACGATATGCGCAAAATGCACCTATCCGAACAGACCCTGCCGATTTCCGTCAAAGCGCCTGTCGTCAATGGAGGCGTTCGGACTTTGGGTCAGCGATATTTGCCTGAAGTCGGGACTTGAATATAATTACGGTGCGCTCACGATGACCTATACCTCGTGTGTGCTTTACAATGAGGAGAGATGAATAATGCAGACTGCAAAGGAAATATTTCTCGAGCTTTTGAAGCCCGACGGCAAGCCCGAGAGGGAGCTCAAGCAGTACGAGGCGCTGCATATGTGCCTGTACGATCCGATAAACACGTTTCTGCGCGGCAACCGCAGGCGCGGCAGCGTGAGCATTGACAGATGGGGAACGACGATAAGCTTTCCCGAGGATGCGCCGGGAGCCATTCCGGTGCATACGCCGGAGCTTACGGTCTGCCCGGACGTAACGCGCTGGAGGGAGGTCGTGCACGCGCCCGACCTTGCCGCAAGCTGCACGGAGGGCTGGGAGGAGTGCCGCAAAAAGGCGCGCGAGGCGACAGGCGATGATAAGCTGCTTGCCGGCTTTATGGGCACGGGCATTTTCGAGCAGTGCCACTTCCTCATGGATTTTGAAAACACCCTCACCGCGTTTTACGAGCACCCCGACGAGATGCACGAGCTCATTGAGTACATAACCGAGTACCGCCTCGGCTATGTGAAGCTGCTCATAGACAATTTGCAGCCCGACGTCATTTTCTCACACGACGACTGGGGCGCGAAAAACGCGATGTTCATGAAGCCCGAAATGTGGCGCGAATTTTTCAAGGAGCCGTATCGCCGATTCTACGGCTATATCCGCTCACGCGGCTGCATCGCCGTCCACCACGCCGACTCCTATCTTGTCCCCATCGTCGAGGACATGGCGGAGATAGGCATCCAGGTTTGGCAGGGCACGCTGCCGGAGAACGATATTCCCGCGCTTCAGGCGCAGCTCAAGGGCAAGCTCGTCCTCATGGGCGGCATGGGTGCCGCTATCGACAGAGCGGACGCCACCTCCGAGGAGATCCTCGCCTTTGCGCGCAAGACCCTCAATACCTGCTGCCCCGGCGGACATTTTATCCCCTCGATAACCTACGGCTTGCCGGGTGCGGTGTACCCGCAGGTGGATAAGTACATAAACGAGGCCATCGACGAGTATAACGCTCGGCTGCATTTCCCGAAATTCCCCGCTGCACCCGTGCCGCGCCGCCGCCGAACTGCTCCGCTGTCCGATGCAAAAAAGGCACAGGCGGAGAGCCTGACCGAGCAGGGAGATGCTTTCGCTGCAATTGCCTCTGCGATAAAGCGCGGACAGCAGAAAAAGCTGCTCGGTCTTGTTGAAAAGGCGCTCGCGGACGGAGAGAGCGCTCAGGATATACTCGCAAAGGGGCTCATCGTCGGCATGAACGAGCTCGGCGAGGACTTTTCTGCAAGCCGCGCCTTCGTGCCCGAAATGCTCATTGCGGCGCGCTGCATGACTGCGGCAACGCAGGTTTTAAAGCCCCACATGGTAGGGGAGGACGGCGGCAGCCGCTCCATAGGCTGCGCCTGCATCGGCACCGTGCGCGGAGATATGCACGACATCGGCAAAAACCTCGTGAAGATCATGTTCGAGGGCAGCGGCATCGAGGTGTATGACCTCGGCGCGGACGTACCGCCCGAAAAATTCGTCGAGACCGCCGCGGAGCACGGCTGCAATATAATCGCCTGCTCGTCGCTTCTGACGACGACCATGCAGGAAATGCGCAGCGTCGTGGAGCTTGCCGAGAAGGCCGGCATACGCGACAAGGTCACCATCATGATAGGCGGCGCACCCATAAGCCAGAGCTTTTGCGACGAGATAGGCGCGGATATCTACACCGCCGACGCAGCCTCGGCAGCGAGAATGGCGGTGAAGCTCCTCACAAAGGGGTGATGAGAAATGGCAAATGAACGAATACGCGACGAAAACCGCCAAAGGGTCATACGTGTCGCGCAGGAGCTTTTCATCTCCGAGGGCGTTGCGGCAACCTCAATAAACCGCATCGCCAAGGAGGCGGGGCTGTCGGCAATGTCAGTCTACCGCTACTTCGGGACGAAGTCGGGGCTCGTGCTTGCCGTGTGGCGCGATGCCCTGAGCATCTTTTACGAGGGCTATATGCAGCGCTATTCAGAGCGCGCCGAGGGCTTAAATAACGGCTACGAAAAATGCGTTGCGGCGATGGAGGAGTATAATAACACATATCTCCTCTTTCCCGCGTGG
>USPI01000231.1 GCA_900556535.1 uncultured Eubacteriales bacterium
TTTCCTTCATTGCTCCGCCTCCATCTGCTTTTGAAGCTGCTCGTATATCTCATCGGGTATCTGCGACGAGAACGCCCTTTCAAGCGCCTTGGCCTTGACAGCTTTCTTGAGACATTCCGGATCAGGGCACAAATATGCGCCTCTGCCGGGCAGCTTGCCTTTGAAATCAAGGCTTATTTCGCCCTCGGGCGACCTTACCGCGCGTATGAGCTCACGCTTCGGTTTCATTTCTCGGCAGCCAAGGCACTGCCTCATCGGTATTTTTTTCTGCACTTCGGCCGCCTCCTTTCAATTAAGCCTCTGATTCGGGCTTGATGTCGATTTTGTATCCGGTCAGTCTTGCCGCAAGTCGGGCATTCTGACCTTCCTTACCTATCGCCAGAGAGAGCTGGCTGTCGGGCACGATAACGCGGCAGCTCTTACCGTCCTCAAGCATGGTCACGCTTATGACCTCCGCCGGAGCAAGCGCGGCGGCAATGTACTCCTCCGGAGTTTCGCTGTATTTAATAATGTCTATCTTCTCGCCGCCGAGCTCGTCAACGATGCTGGCGACACGGCCGCCCTTGGGGCCAACGCAGGAGCCGATGGGATCGACGTCAGGGTCAACGGACCACACTGCCATTTTGGTGCGGCTGCCGGCCTCGCGGGCGATGGACTTTATTTCGACGGTGCCGTCGAATATTTCGGGGACTTCAAGCTCAAACAGGCGCTTTACAAGACCGGGGTGGGTGCGGCTTATGAGCACCTGCGGACCCTTGGTGGAATTTCTGACCTCAACGACATAGACCTTGATGCGGTCGCCCTCCGTGAGGGGCTCGGTCTTGATCCTCTCATTGGGAGCGAGCATCGCCTCGGTGTACTCGCTGTTGGAGCTTATGCGGATGGAAACACTTCCGGTGCGCGGCTCGATGCGCGATACGATACCTGTGAGTATCTCGTGCTCCTTGGAGGTGAACTCCTCGTACACGATGCCGCGCTCTGCCTCGCGGATGCCCTGAATTATGACCTGCTTTGCTGCCTGAGCGGCAATGCGGCCGAACTTCTTGGTCTCGACGGGAATTTTAACGGTGTCGCCGACCTTTGCGCGCTTGGAGATCTTCTTCGCGGGCTCGGGGTCGATCTCAAGATTGGGGTCCTCGACCTGTTCGACCACGACCTTATCGACGTACATTTCAATGCGCTTTCTGCTCTCATCAAGCAAAATGTCGACGTTATCCGCACACTCGGGGTTATCGCGGCGGAAGGCGGCAAGCATCGCCTGCTTAATTTTGTCGTACATATACTCTCTGGGAATTCCCTTTTCTTTTTCAAGATCTTCTATTGCAGAGAAAAATTCAGCATTCATTTCAATATACCTCTTCTTTTTATATGCTTACGTGCAGCTTGACCTGCGCGACTTGTTCCTTTTTAAACTCCGTACCGGACACCGTGACGGCGCCGTTATCGTAGCCCTCGAGCTTTCCGGTTACGGTCTTTTTGCCGTTAACGGGCTGATAGAGCTTGACCTCAACATCGCTGCCCATGAATTTCTCGAAATCCGACGGACGCTTGAGCTCACGCTCGGCTCCTGCGGATCCGACCTCGAACACATAGCTGTCGGGTATGGGATCGGTCTCGTCAAGAATGGGGTCGAGCGCACGGCTCACGGCCTCGCAATCGGCAATTCCGACGCCGCCCTCCTTATCGATGAAAACGCGCAGATACCACGTTCCCGCTTCCTTTATATATTCTACCGACCACAGCTCGCATCCGGCCGCCTCAACGACAGGCTTTGCAAGCGCTTCGACTTTTTCACTGATCTTACTCATATGCCTCTCCTCAATTTTACTTTTGGGAAAATGCTCAACAAAAAGAGTGGGCTTTGACCCACTCTTGAGAACTTACTTACTAACAATCATATAATAACACCTATATATCGTTATTGCAAGCATTTTTTGCTTTGCCGCACACAAATTGTTGTCCATCGGAGGGTGTTATGCATAGTGCGCGACAAATTCTTCTAAGCAAAGACCGTTTTCCGTAATAAACTCCGCCGCATCCTTGCCTACATAGCGGTAATGCCACGGTTCATCCCATCCGGTAATGGTCTTTTTGTTGCTCGGATAGCGCTTAATAAAGCCGTACTTCGCGCAGTTTTCGTCAAGCCACGCGAAAAACTCGGCATTCATCTTGGAATAATCAAGCACCTCGTACTTCATATCCATAATGTCGATGGCAAGCCCCGTCTGATGATCGCTCGTACCGGGCTTTGCAACCAGCTCCTCGGTTATCTTCTGCGCTTGCTCGTATGTATAAGCGCCGCTTTTGGACAGCTCGGAGGCTTTTTCGTTAAACATCTGCTGCTGCGATGCATACGAAACATAGCCTGCCGCAATATACGGATCGTAGCCTGCTTCCTTTGCGGCGGATACGAGTTCGGTCAGCGCGTTAATAATGCGCTTGTCAACGGGAGTTCCGTAGAATTTTTTGAGATTGGGTGTATATG
>USPI01000232.1 GCA_900556535.1 uncultured Eubacteriales bacterium
ATACAATCAATAATAATATCAAAACCGCAAGGAGCTTGTTATGGACATTTCTTTCAATAACGGTTGGCTGTTTACGGAAGACTACGACTCGGGCTTCGACGGCGCCGTCGAGGTCAGGCTTCCGCACACGGCAAAGGAGATACCGTATAACTACATTGACTGCCGGGATTATCAGATGGTCTGCGGCTACAAAAAGAGCTTTGACGCTCCCGCGCAGTGGGAGGGCAAAAGACTGCTGCTGCGCTTTGACGGAGCGGCTCACGAGGCGACGGTCTACTGCAACGGTCAGGAGGTCGGAAAGCACTCGTGCGGCTACACGGCGTTTACGGCAGATATAACCGGCAGCGTTCGCTTCGGCGCGGAAAACACCGTCGAGGTGAGACTTGACACACGCGAAAGCCTCAACATTCCCCCGTTCGGCTTTGTGATAGACTATCTGTGCTACGGCGGTCTGTACCGCGAGGTCACTCTCGAGGTGCGCGACAGTGAATATATAAATGAAGTGCTCATCGAAAACACCGGGCTGCGCAGCATAAGAGTGCGGATCGATTCCGCTTGCCGCGAGCTTGAGTGCGATATAGTTGACGGCGACGGGAAGGTCGTTGCGTCGGCAGGCGGCGGCGCGTTTGAGCTCACCGTGCCGGAGGCAAGGCTGTGGTCGGTCGATTCCCCTGCCCTGTACACCGCAAACGTGCGCGCCGTGCGCGGCGGCAAGACCGTTGACGAAAAATCCATCCGCTTCGGCTTCAGAACGGTCGAATTCAAGGCCGACGGCTTTTATCTAAACGGCGTTAAGCTCAAGCTGCGCGGGCTCAACCGCCATCAGGCTTACCCCTACGTCGGCTACGCGATGCCCAAGGCCATGCAGGAGCTTGACGCGGATATACTCAAAAACGAGCTCGGAGTCAACGCCGTGCGCACCTCGCACTATCCGCAGTCGCAGCATTTCGTTTCGCGCTGCGATGAGCTGGGGCTGCTCGTTTTCACCGAGATACCCGGTTGGCAGCACATCGGCGACGAGAAGTGGAAGCAGCAGGCCGTCATAAACACCGGCGAAATGGTGCGGCAGTATATGCACCACCCCTCCGTGATGCTTTGGGGCGTCAGGATAAACGAATCGCAGGACTGCGACGAGCTTTATAAGAAAACCAACGCCGTGGCTCACCTGCTCGATTCGGGCAGGCAGACCAGCGGCGTGAGATACATCGAAAAAAGCCATCTGCTTGAGGACGTTTACGCATACAACGACTTTTCGCATTGCGGCGACAACGCCGGCTTAAAGCCGAAAAGCTCCGTGACCGCAAAAAAGCACAAGCCCTATCTCGTTTCGGAATGCAACGGTCATATGTTCCCGACCAAACCCTTTGACGACGAGCGACACAGACTTGCGCACGCGCTGCGGCACTGCAAGGTGCTCGATGCAGCCTACGCTGCCGACGACGTTTGCGGCATTTTCCCGTGGTGTATGTTCGACTACAACACCCATCAGGATTTCGGCAGCGGCGACGGTATATGCTACCACGGCGTTTTGGATATGTTCCGCAACCCCAAGCTTGCGGCGGCGGTTTACGCAAGCCAGAGTGACACCACGCCCTGCTGCGAGGTATCGTCATCCATGGACATCGGCGAGCACCCCGCGGGCGATATCGGCAGGGTCTATGTTTTCACGAACGCCGACAGCGTGAGGCTGTATAAGGACGGCATATTCGTGCGCGAATTTTTCCCGTGCCGCGAGGAGTATCCCGCGATGCCCCACCCGCCGGTCGCAATCGACGACTTCATCGGCGAGCTGCTCGAGTCGCAGGAGGACTTTGACGCAAAGACGGCAGCGGATATAAAGGAATGTCTGATGGCGGTCGCAAAGCACGGTCCGAGCTCGCTGCCGCCGAAGATACTCGCAAAATACGCAAAGCTCATGCTGCTCAAGGGCTTTAAATTCTCCGACGGTGTCGAGCTTTACGGCAAATACGTCGGTAACTGGGGCGGCGAAGCCACAAAATGGCGCTTTGACGCCGTGAAGGACGGAAAGGTAATAAGCTCCGTCACGCGTTCACCCGGTCAAAGGGCGCATCTTGAGCTGACGGTCAGCAGCACCACGCTCCATGAGGGCGATACCTACGACGCGGCGGCAGTGCGCATACGCGCAGCAGACGATAACGGAAACACCGCCGTCTATTGGCAGGAGCCGGTCGTTTTGCAGTGCAGCGACGGACTTGAGATAGTTGGTCCGCACATCATATCGCTCAAGGGCGGTATGGGCGGCACATACGTCAAAACGCGCGGCAAGCTCGGAGTCGAAACGCTCACAGTGAATGATATTAAAACCGAGTTTGAGATCAAATAACAAAAATACCTGTGCTCAAATAAGCACAGGTATTTTTAATGCCGCTTTGGAGCTGGTGGTGAGAATCGAACTCACAACCTTCTCATTACGAGTGAGATGCTCTACCATTGAGCCACACCAGCAAAGGACATTTCGCATTT
>USPI01000233.1 GCA_900556535.1 uncultured Eubacteriales bacterium
GTCATCGGCACCATTCTCGCCATCGGCCTTACCACCTGCCTGATGTTTTTCGCAATCTTCATGATCTATGTCCACACGTCGCTCGACCTTGATGTGGATATCTCGGCCTACACACTCAAGCAGAGCTCGACGGTCTACTATCAGGACAAGACCAGCGGGGAATGGGTGGAGCTCACGAAGCTCCACGGCGTAGAGAACCGCACGCTCGTGAGCATCGACGACATCCCCAAGCATGTGCGGGATGCGCTCATCTCCATTGAGGACGAGCGCTTTGAAAGCCACCACGGCGTGGACTGGAAGAGCACGGCGAGAGCCATTCTCGGCAAGCTCACCGGCACCTCGACCCGCGGCGGCTCGACGATCACCCAGCAGGTCGTGAAGAACATGACCGGTGACAACGAGGTGACCATCAAGCGCAAGGTGACGGAGATCTTCCGCGCGTTGCGCCTCGAGAAGAACTACTCGAAGGACGAGATCCTCGAGACGTATCTGAACCTCGTCTACTTCGGCAACGGCTGCAACGGCATTGAGGCCGCGGCGGAGAGCTACTTCGGCAAGACCGTCGGCGAGCTGACGGTCGCCGAGGCCGCGTCCATCGTCGGAATTACAAACCTGCCGACATATTACGACCCGTTTTACAGCGTTGAAAACAACAAGGAGCGTCAGGAGAACGTCCTGCGCGAAATGTATAAGCAGGGCTATATAAAGACAAAGGAGGAGTACGAGCAGGCGGTCAGCGAGGAGCTTGACTTCGTGCGCGGTGAAAACGAGCCGCACGGCGCGAGCCCGTACACCTATTACGAGGAGGTCGTCCTCTCCGACGTCATCTCCGACCTTGCCGAGGCAAAGGGCATCAGCCGCAAGGCGGCAAGCCAGCTCGTTCATAACGCAGGCTACGAGATATACGCCTGCATTGACCCCGACATTCAGGCAAAGGTCGATGCCGTGTACACGAACCTTGAGGAGCTGCCCAAAGCCCGCAACGGCTCGAAGACGCAGCTTCAGAGCGCCATCGTCATCATTGACCAGACAACGGGCGAAATTAAAGCCCTCTCCGGCGGCACGGGGATCAAGACCATAAGCTACGGTCTGAACAGAGCCACCGACACCACGAGACCTCCCGGATCGTCCATTAAGCCCATCGCGGTCTACGGTCCCGCGGTCGAATACGGGCTCATCTCCCCCTCGACGCTGGTTCTTGACGAAAGCGAGGAGCATGTCAAGCTTGCGCACACCTCGTGGTATCCGAAGAACTCGCCTAACGAATACGATAAGGTCATCACGATAACTACCGCGCTTCAGAAGTCCAAGAACACCGTCGCCGCGCAGATAATGGATAAGCTCACCCCCTCGGCGGCGCTCGAATTCATGCGCTCGCGTCTGGGCGTGACGAGTCTTATCGACGCGGACGCGGACTACGCGGCAATGGCGCTGGGCGAGCCTCACTACGGCATAACCGTGCGTGAGATGGCTCAGGCATACACCGCGCTTGCAAACGACGGTGTTTTCACCTATTCCCGAAGCTATTCCATGGTCAAGGACCGCAGCGGCAAGATAATTCTCGACAATCAGCCGAGAACCGTTCAGGCATTCACGCAAAATACCGCCCGCACCATGACCTATATGCTCAATAACGCAGCCACCTACGGCACCGGCTCCGAATCCCGCCTTGACAATATGCCCGTCGCCGGTAAGACCGGTACGACGAGTGCAAACCGCGACCGCTGGTTCTGCGGCTACACGCCTTATTACACCTGCGCCGTGTGGACCGGCTACGACACGCCCGAGCGTATGTCCTTCTACGGCAACCCCGCGACTCAGATCTGGCAGAAGGTCATGGCCTCCGTGCATGAGGGTCTTGAGTACAAGAACTTCAATATGTCAACAGGCGGCGCGCCGACAGGCATCTTCGGAACGAAGGAGGAGCTTGAGGATCAGGCTTTGACGGAGGAGCAGCGCAAGCAGAAGGAAGAGGAAGAAAAGAAGAAGCAGGAAGAGGAAGAAAAGAAAAATCAGGACGGCAACACCGGCGGCAATACCGGAGGCAACACCGGCGGCAGCGGCATTGATGACATTTTCTCGAGCTTCCGCGATCTGTTTTGAGTAAGGAGGAAAAACTTTGGCTAACAAACCGCTTGAATACAAAGGCCACCCCCTTCAGAGGGCAGGCAACATAGTCTATTATGGCAGCATGGCGGATAAATACATCATCATGCTCCAGATCATGGACACGAAAAAGGTAAAGGACCTTGATGTTGCGACAAAGGTTTCCGTTCAGCTCCAGCTCACCGATTCGGCAGTGAAATCACGCGACCGGATAGTTAAGAAAAGCGAGAAGGACGGCTTTTGGGCGGCGATGGACGTCGCCAGCGTATGGCTCGACAGAGCGCTTGCAAATAAATAAGTTT
>USPI01000234.1 GCA_900556535.1 uncultured Eubacteriales bacterium
AGCACTATCCTCCGCTGTTATTATATCACCGCTTGCGCCCTCATAGCAAGTGATGTTATAATCAATAAATTACGGAGGTATTGCCATGATATTTGATACACACGCACATTATGACAGCGGGGCATTCAACGCCGACCGCTTTCAGATACTCGGCGGAATGCCAGAAAAAAATGTCGGGCTCATCGTCGACCCCGGCTGCGACCTTGAAAGCAGCCGTGCAGCGGTTGCGCTTGCGGAGAAATATGACTTTGTCTACGCCGCGGTGGGCTGGCATCCGGAGGACATCGACAAATTCTCCGAGGAGGCGTTTTCGGAGCTCAAAAGGCTCGCGCAGCACCCCAAATGTGTTGCCGTCGGCGAAATAGGGCTCGATTATTATTGGGACGGCGAGCACAAGGACGAGCAGAAGGAGCTCTTCCGCCGCCAGATAGAGCTTGCACTGGAATTAAACAAGCCCGCCATCGTCCACGACCGCGAGGCGCACGGCGACAGCCTTGAGATCGTGTGCGGCTATCCCGAGCTGCGCGGTGTTTTCCATTGCTATTCCGGCAGCCCCGAAATGGCGGCGGAGCTTTTAAAGCGCGGCTGGTATCTCGGCTTTGACGGCCCCATTACATATAAAAATGCACGACGCGCCATCGAGGTGCTCGAGATATGCCCCATTGAGCACATCGTCATCGAGACCGACAGCCCCTATCTCACCCCCGTGCCCAACCGCGGCAAGCGCAACGACTCGTCCCAGCTTTGCCATGTCATCGAAAAAATCGCCGAGGTCAAAGGCATGAGCGCAGGGGATGTCGAGCGCATCACCTTTGAAAACGGCAAAAAGCTTTACGGATTGGAGGACAAGTGATGTACGAGCCTCGTATAATACTTTCCGGCGCACCCAACGCCCGCGATCTCGGCGGACTTGAAACGCGCGACGGAAAAACGCTGAAAAAAAACCGCCTCATACGAAGCGGTATGCTTGCAAATTTAAGTGACGCTGACGTCAAATACCTTGAGGACGCGGGGCTGCGGACCGTTGTTGACTTCCGAACTCTTGCCGAGCGGCAGCAGAAGCCCGACCGCGTGATCGAGGGAGTTGACTATATAATCTGCCCCATGCTCGAGGACAAGGCCGAAGGCGTGACGCGCGATAAGCCCGAGACGCGTGACGAGGAGGCACAGCGCACCGTGAGTATGGTGCGCAGGCTCATGAAAAACGGCAGGGACGGCGCTGCGCAGATGAGTATGCTCTATGGCGTTCTGGTGACGCTTGAGCATTCAATAGATCACTATCGGCAGTTTTTCGACATTCTTCTGCATAACGAATCCGGCGCACTGCTTTACCACTGCACCATGGGCAAGGATCGCGTGGGCACCGCGACGGCGCTTATTCTCAGCGCGCTCGGAGTGCCCGAGGAGGCGATGCTTGCCGACTATATGATAAGCTGCGAGCGCTGTGCCCCCGGCACGGAGCGGCTCATTGAAGACTGCCGTAAATACACCGACGACCCGCAGGAGCTTCAGTTCATCCGCGATATCGACACGGTCAAGGAGAGCTATCTTTTAACAGCGCTGGGGCTGATAAATACGCAGCACGGAGGGATGGATGCCTTCCTGCGCGAGAAAATGCTGCTTGACGATGCAAAGCTTGCACGGCTGCGTGAGCTGTACCTTGAGTGATCAGTCCATAAACTTTTCCGAATAGCAGTCGAGCGGGAGGCAGGGCGAGAGCCCCGTGAGTATCTGCTGCATATCGTCGTCCGCGTATCTGAGTGCAGGCGAGTTGAGCGATTTATCGGGCGCAATGTCATACGAGAGCATGACGCGCACCGAGGTGCCGGCGTCGGCGCCGCGGCTTTCGATGACGAGCGTGCCGTTGTGCAGCTCGGCAATGGATCTGACGACCGCGAGCCCTATGCCCGCTCCGCCGGGGCGGGTAAGACATTCGGGATGCTTATATCGGTCGAATACGAGCGGCAGCTCCTCGGGCGGTATGCCGATCCCGTCGTCGTCCGTGCCGATAATGAGACTGTTGCCCGTGCGCAGCAGCGACAGCGTCGTTCTGCCGCCGCGCTTGCCGTATACGATGCTGTTGGATATGAGGTTGAGCACCAATTGCCTTAAAAGCGCGCGGTCTGCCACTATGCGCAGATGCGACTCGGATTTGAAGGATATATCAAAATTGTGCGGCTTGCCGAGTATCTCCACGGTGTCCACCAGACTGCCGCAAAAATCGGTGACGTCGATGGGCTGCGGTTGAAAGGGAATGGTGCCTGCCGCGATGGCGGATAGGGTGTAGAAATTGTCGAGGGTGCGCTTTATCCTGTAATAATTGCGGTTGAGAGTGCAGACATATTCGCGGAGCTTATCGTTTGCGACATCCTCCGCAATGACGGATATGCAGGATGCGGAGAACTTG
>USPI01000235.1 GCA_900556535.1 uncultured Eubacteriales bacterium
ACACTTGAGCACCGCGTCGCGCTCGGAGACTTTGCAAATGCAGTTTAGCTCAACTCCCGGGCGGCATTTTTTCATGCCCGCGCTCGTATAATACGCGTCAAGCGCACCCGCCTCAAGAAGCCTTTCAAGCGCAAAGCCGAGATCCTCCGCCGTCATGTCGTCAATGCTGCACACAAGCTCAATGACGCTCTCGCGCTCGTCCTGCGTCTCGCCCAGCAGCACCCTCACGACGTTTGCGCGCTTAAAGTCCTTGGTTCCCGTGCCGTAGCCCGCCGCCTCGACCGTCATGAGCGGCATCGCGGCAAATGCATCGGCAAAATGCCGCAGCAGCGCAGCACCCGTGGGCGTGCACAATTCGCTCTCAATGTCCCCGCTGTGGTACGGAATACCGCGCAGCAGCACCTCCGTTGACGGAGCGGGTATGGGGATGACTCCGTGGGCACAGTGCACCGAGCCGCTGCCGACGCTAATGGGGGAGCAGATGACCTTTTCGGGCGCAAGCTCATACATGAGCATACACACGTTTAAAACGTCTGCGAGCGCGTCAATTGAGCCGACCTCGTGAAAATGAATATTCTCCACCGGAGTGCTGTGCACGCGGCTTTCCGCGTCGGCAAGCATTTTATAGACCGCTGCCGCATCGCAGCGCACCTTGTCGGGCAGGGGAGCGGCGGCTATAAAACCGAATATCTCGGCGATGCTCGTGGGCTCGTGCTCGTGACACAGCACCGCGCCCTCCTCGTCGCCGTTAATAAGCACCGAAACGTGCGTGCCCTTAATGCCGCACTTGCTGTCGGCTCTTGCCGTAATAACCGCCCTGCCGCCGAGAGCCGCGTTCATTTTTGCGATGAACGCCTCGCGGTCGGGGTGCAGCTCAAGCAGCGCCGCCGTGAGCATATCGCCCGCACAGCCCATGCCGCAGTCAATATACAGCGTTTTCATACACTTGCCTCCCTCGGATCGTCGTCTATGCGCACGAGCGAAAATCTCTTTCCGAGCTCGCGCAGTATTTCGTCTGATTTTTCGTGCGCGGCAGGGAGCTGCGAGGCTGTAAATTGCAGCAGCGCACTGTCATTATCGCACCTCACGCGGAAGTCCGTGAAGCCGAGGGAAAACAGAAAATCCTCGCTCTCCTCGGCTCTCGCGAGCTTTTGCACGGTTAACCTCTCGCCGCTTTTTATGCGCGTGGCAAGGCAGGCGTAGGCGGGCTTATCCCATGTAAACAGCCCCGCAGCCCTTGACAGCTCGCGCAGCTCGGGCTTTGTTATGCCGCAGCGGCGCAGGGGAGAGAGGATGCCGTATTCGCGCAGCACTCTCATACCGGGGCGATCCGCGCCGTCGTCGGAGGCGTTCGTGCCGTCGATTATGACGTCGTATCCGTCCCGTGCCGCCGCGCTTTTTATAAGCCCCATTATACGCTTTTTGCAGTGGTAGCAGCGCTCGGGCGGATTTGAGGCAATGTCATCGTCGGAGAGAACGTCGGCGCTCAAAACACGCAGCCTGACGCCTAATTCATCTGCAAGGCGCAGGGCGTCTTGATATTCAAACTCCGGCTGAAACTGCGAGCGAACGTAATAAGCCGTAATGTCCGTGCCGTATTTTGCCGCCGCGTACAAGAGATACGCCGAGTCCGCTCCGCCGGAGAATGCGAGCGCAAGTCTGTCATGCTCGCGGAAAAAATCCTTCAGCTCCATAGCGTCAGTCAAGATGGTTTATCATGCTCGCCATGTAGCCCGCGCCGAAGCCGTTGTCGATGTTCACGACCGAAACGCCGCTTGCGCAGGAGTTGAGCATGCTCAAAAGTGCCGCGACCCCGCCGAGCGACGCGCCGTAGCCCACGCTCGTGGGCACTGCGATAACGGGGCAGTCGGCAAGACCGCCTATGACCGAGGGCAGCGCCCCTTCCATGCCCGCGACCGCGACTATCGCCCTTGCGCTCATGATGGGCTCAAGATTGGAAAGAAGCCTGTGGATGCCGGAAACGCCGACGTCGTACAGTCGAGTGACCTTGTTTCCGAGCATTTCCGCGGTAATAGCGGCCTCCTCGGCAACGGGAATGTCGCTCGTGCCGCCGGTCGCAACGACTACCGTGCCCTTGCCCGTAGGCGCGGGTATGCTTCCTATAACGCCGGTTTTCGAGATGGGGTCATAGCGCAGCTCAAGCTGCTCCTGCAAAAGCTGCGCGGTCTCGGGGCTTATGCGCGTTATGAGTACCGTCTCCTGTCCGTTTTCGAGCATCCCCTTAGCTATGCCGAGAATGTGCTCGGGTGCCTTGTTTGCGCCGTAAATGACCTCCGGCACGCCCTGGCGTATCCCGCGGTGCAGGTCGATCCTTGCGTAATCCTCTATTTCCTTAAAAGGCAGCATCTTGAGCCTGAGCGCTGCGTCCTCGGGCGATATACTGCC
>USPI01000236.1 GCA_900556535.1 uncultured Eubacteriales bacterium
AGACTACTTAGGAGGTGCGGGATGGAAAAAGCATCAAAATGCCGCATTGCCGGCGCGATCGCCGGCACGGTGAACGGTCTTTTCGGCGGGGGCGGCGGCATCCCGCTCGTGCTGCTGCTTCGGAAGTGGGCGGGCCTTTCGGAAAAGGCCGCGTTTGCGACCTGTGTGGCGGTCATCTTCCCCGTCTGCCTTGCTTCGGCGGCCGTCTATTTCTTCCGCAGCGCCCTGCCGCTCAAAGAGGCGCTGCCCTATCTTCTCGGCGGGCTCATCGGCGGTGTGATCGGCGGCAGGCTCTTCAAAAACGTATCGAATCTGTGGCTCAGGCGCGCCTTCGCGCTGTTCCTGCTCTACGGGGCATGGAGGTACCTTCTATGACGCAGTGGCTCCTGCGTGCTCTGTGCGGGCTTGTAACGGGCATTCTCTCCGTCTGGGGCGTCGGCGGCGGAACGCTGCTTCTTTTGTGCATGACGCTCTTTTTCGGTGTGGAGCAGCGCACGGCGCAGGCCATCAACCTGCTCTACTTCCTGCCAACGGCTGGTGTTTCGCTCTTTGCCCATCGGAAAAACGGCTATCTCGACCGCTGCGCGCTGCGCGCGGCCATCCCGCTCGGCACCCTCTGCGCCCTTGCCGCTGCCCTTCTCACAACAGCGCTCGACAGCAGTGCTTTGCGCAGGCCCTTCGGCCTGTTTCTTCTCTACGCGGGGCTTTCCGTCCTGCTGGAAAAACCAAAAAAGCAGGAAAAAACGCCGTGAGATCACGGCGCTTTCTCGTTTTCTTCTTTACTTGCGGTGCGTCAGCAGTTCGAGCGCGTCCTTCGCGGCCATCTGCTCGGCTTCCTTCTTGCTGCGGCCCTCGCCCTTGCCCACAACGTCTCCGTTGAGCAGCACCTCAAAGCAGAAGGTCTTGTCGTGGTCGGGGCCGCTCTCACCAAACAGGCGGTAGGAAAGCGTCTGGTTCGGCGTGCGCTGCACGAATTCCTGTAAAATGGTCTTATAGTCGCGGCGCTTTTCCTCGGCGACCTCCTCGCGCTCGGTATCGAGCAGCACACGGTGGATGAGCGCGCTGGCCGCACTGATGCCGCCGTCAAGATACACCGCGGCAAACACCGCCTCGGTCGCGTCGGCCAGGATAGACGGACGCGTGCGGCCGCCGCAGCTCTCCTCGCCGTTGCCGAGCTTTAAGTATTTTCCAAGCTCCAGGCGCTGCGCGACCTCGTGCAGGCTGTCCTCGCACACGAGCAGCGCGCGGATGCGCGTCAGCTCCCCCTCCGGCGCGGTAGGATGCTTGGCAAACAGATACTCCGCCGTCACAAAGCCGAGCACGCTGTCACCCAGGAATTCCAGACGCTCGTTGCTGAAAAAGTTTGCGCCGCGGTGCTCGTTGGCATACGAGCTGTGGCGCAGCGCCTCTTCGAGCAGCGCCGGATTTTTGAAATGATATTGCAGCTTTTCTTCCAAGGCCTGCATGGTGTTTCCTCCTGATAAAAGGACGCCCCGCGCAAAGCGGGGCGGCTTTTTTCTTCTTAACCGAGCTTCGTGCTCAGGTAGCGCACGCAGTCGCCCACCGTCTTGAGCGAGGTGAGCTCCTCCTCGGGGATCTCATCGAGCTCAAACTCTTCCTCCATGGCCATCACCAGTTCGACAAGATCCACGGAGTCGGCGCCAAGATCTTCCTCAAAAGAGCTGTCCATCGTGACCTCATCGGGGTCGAGCGCGAACTGCTCGACGATCAGCTTCTGCATCGTTTTGAAAATTTCTTCGGGGCTCATAAGTCTTATACTTCCTCTCACGGTTTTGGTTCTTCCAAATGATACGGCAAAGGCACTGTACTGTCAATACCCATTTTGCCGCTTTTTGGCATTCGCGTTATTCTGCCTTCTGTTCAATGCGCATCTTGTCGATGTTTTGCGTGATGTCGTCGATGATGCCGCTGCGCGCGACCTCCATCGCCTGACGGACCGCATTGCAGATGCCGACCTCACTCGCGCTGCCGTGCGCCTTGACGACCGGCTTCGAGATGCCGAGCAGCGCCGTACCGCCGACCTCGTTCGCGTCGAGCATTTTCTTGAAATCGCCGAGCTGTCCCTTGAGCAGCAGCGCCGCCAGCTTCGTGCCGGTGCTGTGCATCAGCATTTCCTTCAATTTGATGGAAAGAAGCTTGCCCGTGCCCTCGATGCTCTTGAGCATGATGTTGCCGCTGTAACCGTCGGCGACGATGACGTCGCACTCACCGAGCATCGCTTCCTTGGCCTCAATGTTGCCGGTGAAGTTGAGATGCCCCGCCTCGCCCGCTTCCTTGAGCTTCTGATACGTTTCGCGGCGCAGCGTGTCGCCCTTGCTCTCCTCCGCGCCGATGTTCAAAAGACCGATGCGCGGATTTTCGACGCCGAG
>USPI01000237.1 GCA_900556535.1 uncultured Eubacteriales bacterium
TTTTTTAATGATACGGCGACCACCGAGATCTACACTCTTTCCCTACACGACGCTCTTCCGATCTCAAGCTGACGCAGCGCATCGACTATAAGCTCGGGGTTGAGCGTCGGCTCCTGTGCAGATATTACGGCGCTGAGGATAACGTCTCTGCCGGACGACTCGAAGGATATTTCCTTAATGGCGGGGCGAATATCGCTCTCCCCCATGCCGCGCTTGGTCTTTTTTGTGATGACTATGCTCTCGGCTGCGTAAAACTCGTTGAGCTTTTCCGCCATCTGCGCCGCATCGCGCTCGTCATATTCGAAAACGCCGGATATGCGCAGCCATTTTATTTCCTTGACCTTGCGCTGCATTTCATAAACGTCAATGACCTCGATACCCTCGGGGAACTGATCGGAAATGCGGCTTTTTATCTCCTCGCAGGGCATATCCTCAAGCATTTTGAAGTCCAATATCTCGCACACGCTCTCGCAGCCGACCGACAGCGGCAGCGCTATCGAGATGTTCGGGTGCGGGTTAAAGCCCTCGGAGTATTTGAGGCGGCACTCGGCGCGCAGAAAAGCGCGGGTTATTGTGCGCATGAGGTCAAGATGGGATATATAGACCGCGCGTCCCGTCTTGGCAAAAAGCATTCTGTACTTATCCATCGCACTTGCCTCCCTTCAAAAGCTTCGCGGCTCCGCAGGCGGAGCACTGCTTGCGGCAGTCGGGCGAAAGCTCGGACTTATATGCCTGCTCACGCTCATGCCACAAATGCGCCTTGCGAACTCCCACGTCCGCAAGGTCCCACGGCATGACCTCGTCCTTTTCGCGCTCGCGGTGAGCGTAGAAGGTCGGGTCAACACCGGCATCGTCAAACGCCTTCATCCAGCGGTCAAACGAGAAATAATCGCTCCACGCCTCAAGTCTGCCGCCGTCGCGCCAGACGTTTTCAATAACGCTGCCCATCCTCCTGTCGCCGCGGGAGAGCGTGGCTTCGATATAGCTCGTCTGCGGGTCATGCCAATTATAAACGACGTTTTTCGCCTTGATGTTATCGCGCAGAAGGTTCACCTTGCGGATATACTCATCCATGGTGACCTGCTTTTCCCACTGGAAGGGGCTGTGCGGCTTGGGCACGAAGCAGGAGGTCGAAACGGTTATGCGCACTCCCCTGTTTTTGTTCTTCGCATACAAGCGCCATGTGTGGAGCACCTGATTTGCAAGCTCCGCGATGCCGAGTATGTCCTCATCCGTTTCCGTGGGCAGACCGAGCATGAAATAGAGCTTTATCGTGTTCCAGCCGCCCTCAAACGCAAGACGGCAGGTGTGCAGAAGGTCCTCCTCGGTGACGTTTTTGTTTATCGCGTCACGCAGGCGCTGACTTCCCGCCTCGGGCGCAAAGGTCAGACCGCTTTTGCGGGTCTTCTGTATGCGGTGCATGATGTCCATGGAGAAGTTATCCGCTCGCAGCGACGGCAGCGACAGACCGATACTGCGCGGCTCGCAGTATTCAAGGAGCTCATCGCACAGCTCCGACAGGCAGCGGTAGTCGCTTGAGCTGAGCGAGAGAAGCGTTATATCCTGGCAGCCCGTGTTTTTGAGCAGCTCTTTACCCTGACGCGCAAGCGTTTCGGGCTTTTTTGCTCTGATGGGTCTGTATGTATGTCCTGCCTGACAGAAGCGGCAGCCGCGCACGCAGCCGCGGAAAAGCTCGAGATTGACTCTGTCGTGCACGACCTCGGTGGACGGCACGATGGGGTCAGTCGGAAACGGCACGGAGTCAAGATCGGCAACTATGCGCTTCGTGACGCGCTCGGGCGCGCCGTTTCGCACCTCGAAGTGGTTTATAGTATCATCGTCATTGAGAACGGGCTTATAAAACGAGGGCACGAGCACGCCGCCTATATGCGACGCCGCCTCCAGCAGCCTTGTCTTTTCCCAGCCCTCGCGCTTTGCCGTGCGCAGAAGCTCAAGCAGCTCGTTATTCATTTCCTCGCCCTCGCCCAAAAGGAAAAGGTCAATGAAATCCGCCATCGGCTCGGGGTTGAGCGCCGCCGTGCCGCCCGCTATCACGAGCGGGAAGAGTTCTTTTCTGTCGGCGCTGTGAATGGGCACGCCCGCCATATCTATCATGTCGAGCACGGTGGTGTACGCCATCTCGTAGCCTATCGAAAACGCGAGAATATCGTGCTCGGATATGGGGTCGCCGCTTTCGAGCGCATACAGCGGAACGTTATTTTCCTTCATCTGCTCGTACATATCGCCCCACGGTGCGAACACGCGCTCGACCCAGACGAACGGCAGCGTGTTCATCGTATGATAGAGTATCCCCATACCGAGATTGGACATACCGATCTCGTAGGTATCCGGAAAGCAGAACGCCATGCGCAGCTCGACCT
>USPI01000238.1 GCA_900556535.1 uncultured Eubacteriales bacterium
CGGCTTTTCCGTCCGCACCGGCGAGAGCGCGTGGAGCGCCTTAAAGCGCTTCTGCCGCTACGCATGGGAAACAACTCCGTTTTTTTCAAGGGACGGAACGCTTATATTAAACGGGCGTTCCGGCAACACGATAAGCGTCGATGCTTCAAAGGACGCTTCAAGCATAGCCATGTGCGATGAGCGCTACGGCATAATATCGGACATAAGCGTCCGCAACCGAGTGACCGGAGCAAGCTACACGAGCTCAAACGCCGCGTTTATCGCCCGGGGCGGCAAGTGCCACCGCGAGATGACCGTTCCCAAAACCACCGGAGCGGATGCGGTGAGGTACACGGCGGCGTATCAGATCGCCGAATCGCAGCGCGGAAAGAAATGCGTAAAGCTGACGCTTACAAAGCAGTTTGCCTGCTTCCCCGGTGACAGGGTGAGCCTCAGCGCCTCCAAGCTCGGCCTGAGCGGAGTGTTCACCGTTGTGTCGTCGCACTGCTGGGCCGACTCCCTGAGCGCCGGAACTATCGTTACATTGGAGGTGTGAGCATGTGGCTTTCCGAGATCAGAAGAAAGAGCGAGCAGCCGCTTACGCTTCCCGATATAAGCGTCAGCGCCGAGGGGGATATAAACCTTGAGACCGCGAGCGCGCGTATCTGCATCAAAAACAGCGGCGAGATCGTCATCGAGGGCACGGTCTCCGTAAACGGCAGGGCAATATGAAAAAACGAGAGTACCGATCGGTACTCTCGTTTTGCTAAGTCAGCTTGTATGGATCAGACAACGCCCTGAGCCATCATTGCGTCGGCGACCTTCAGGAAGCCGGCAACGTTTGCGCCGAGCATCATGTCGCCGGGGTGACCGCACTCGATGGAGGCATGCAGGCAAGCCTGGAAGATGTTCTTCATGATGCCCTTGAGCTTTTCGTCGACCTCGTCAAAGGTCCAGCTCAGACGCATGGAGTTCTGGCTCATCTCAAGACCGGAGGTCGCAACGCCGCCTGCATTGGAGGCCTTGCCCGGAGTGTAGAGAAGTCCTGCCTCCTGGACAGCCGCGATGGCTTCCGGAGTCAGAGGCATATTTGCGCCCTCGAACACTGCGAATGCGCCGTTTGCAATGAGAGCCTTCGCGCCTTCCTCGTCCATCTCGTTCTGAGATGCGCAAGGCATTGCGATGTCGCACTTTACGTTCCAGATGTTCTTGCAGCCCTCAACATACTCGGAGCCGGGAACCTCGTCTGCGTAAACGCTGATGCGTGCGCGGCGCTTCTGCTTGATGTCGAAGAGAACGTCGAGGTTGATGCCGTTGGGATCGTAGATGTAGCCCTTGGAGTCGCTCATTGCGATGACCTTGCCGCCGAGCTCCATGCACTTCTGTGCGCAGTACTGAGCAACGTTGCCGGAGCCGGAAACGATGACGTTCTGACCTTCGAAGGATTTGCCGTTGTACTTAAGGACCTCGTCGGAGAAGTAGCAGATACCGAAGCCGGTAGCCTGAGTACGAGCCAGGGAGCCGCCGTAGGTCAGACCCTTGCCGGTGATGACGCCGCCCTCGAAGCGGTCGACGATCTTCTTGTACTGGCCGTACATATAGCCGACCTCGCGTGCGCCGACGCCGATGTCGCCTGCGGGAGTGTCGGTGAACTGACCGATGTGACGGTACAGCTCGGTCATGAAGCTCTGGCAGAAGCGCATGATCTCGGCGTCGGACTTGCCCTTCGGGTCAAAGTCTGCGCCGCCCTTGCCGCCGCCCATGGGGAGGGTGGTCAGGGAGTTCTTGAGGATCTGCTCGAAGCCGAGGAACTTGATAACGGAGAGGTTAACAGAGGGGTGGAAGCGAAGACCGCCCTTGTAAGGTCCGATGGCGGAGTTGAACTGTACGCGGTAGCCGCGGTTTACGTGAGTGACGCCGTTGTCATCGACCCAGGGAACGCGGAACATAATCATACGCTCGGGCTCGACGAAACGCTCGATAAGGCCTGCCTTCTCCCACTCGGGGTGCTTGTCAACGACGAGCTGGAGGCTCTCAAAAACTTCGCGGACAGCCTGCAGGAACTCGGGCTGGTCGGGATCGCGCTTTTCGACGTCTGCATACACACGGTTAAGATATTCGTTTGTGATCATTGCTTTTTCTCTCCTATTAAAAATATTAGTAACTAATACACCGTGGGGATAGTACCTATCCCATCACCCAAATTCTATTACTTGCAGTCGAAAGTTACAATTGTGAGATGTTATAAAACTTGAGGGGTAAAAATCGTCACATTGCACCAATACACAAGCGGTTTTCGGCGAAATGACCTAACGGAATGGGTAAATTGAGCATAAAAAGACACAATTTTCACCTTTGCCAGAGATTAAACGGACTCCGTTTATTATCTGACGAAGTGA
>USPI01000239.1 GCA_900556535.1 uncultured Eubacteriales bacterium
TGAAAGAGCGGCATGGAAAACACCGAGATGTATTTTTAAAATGTGCTTCTTGGTGTCTTTTTATTATATCTCTGCGAAAAAGGAACCGCCGATAACGGAGGAAAAACGGCAAGATCAAAGGAAATTCAATGTTCCTCCTTAAATAAGAATACGGTGAAACCCCGCTGAATTTGGGACTTCACCGTATTCTGCATATTTACTTACCGTGCCATCAGGCGCGCTTTTTATTTGCCAACACAAAATCGTTCGAATATTCTGTTCGTGACCTCATCGCGCACGGTGCGTCCCGTGAGCTCGCCGAGGGCAGCCATGGCGGTCTCAGTCTCGGTGAGGACGATGTCGGGCGTGCAGCCGAGCTCCATCGCGCCGAGGGCTGCCGTGACCGATTCGAGCGCACGGCTGACCGCGTCAAACTGCCTCGCGTTTGTTAGTATCTCGCCCGCGGGCGCGTCCGGCAGCGGAAACAGCGCGCCGACGGTGTCCTCAAGCTTCTTGAGCCCTTCGCCTGTGACGGAGCTTATCGTCACGACGGGGAGGCTCGTCTGCGGCGCCTTGATCGTGCTGCCGACGTCGGATTTCGAGAGCACGACGACGCCGTGGGGCGCGTTCTCGGCGCATTTAACTATCTGCGCATCCTCCTCGGTGAACTCGCCGCTGCCGTCGATGACCGCGATGACGAGCTCTGCATCCTGCATTGCGCGGCGCGAGCGGTCGACTCCGAGGCGCTCGATCTCGTCGCTCGTTTCGCGTATGCCGGCGGTGTCCGTCAGCCTGAGCAGCACGCTGCCCAGACGCAGCTTTTCCTCAATGGTGTCGCGCGTCGTGCCGGGGATATTCGTGACGATCGCGCGGTCATAGCCGAGCAGCGCGTTTAAAAGCGAGCTTTTTCCCGCGTTGGGTCTGCCGACGATGGCAGCGGGCACGCCCGTGCGCAGCAGCCGTCCGCTGTCGTAGCTTTTGCGCAGAGCGCGAAGTGTCGCCTCGGCGGTCTTGACGTCGGCTTTATAGCGGTCCATGACAAACGGCTCAATGTCCTCGTCGGGGTAGTCGAGCACGGCGTGATAATGCGAGCTTATGTCCTTGAGCACGTCGTAAACGGCGTCTATCCTGCGCGAGATTGCTCCCGCGAGCTGACCCGCGGCGTTGTGCGCTGCCTCGGCGGTCTCGGCGTCTATTATATCGGCGACCGCCTCCGCTCCCGCAAGATCCATGCGTCCGTTCAAAAACGCGCGCTTTGTGAACTCGCCCGGCAGCGCCTGCCGCGCACCGAGGGCAAACGCGGCATCGAGCACGGCGCGCAGCACGACCGGAGAGCCGTGGCACTGAAACTCCGCGGTGTCCTCGCCCGTGTAGCTGTTGGGGGCGCGGCTTATCGTGCACAGGCATATGTCCAAGAGCCTGCCGTTTTCGTCGCTGAGCCTTCCGTATATGAGCCTTCTGTCCTCGCATGAGGCCATGCTCGCGCCCGAAACGGGTGCAAAGAGCCGGTCTGCGATATCCGTCGCGGCGGGACCGGACAGGCGCACGATGCCGATCGCGCTCACCTGCGAGCCCGTTGATACCGCAGCTATCGTATCGGACATGGTGATCCTCCTTTAAAAAGCAAAAAGCGGGCATAGCCCGCTTTTTCGGTGTTCTTTAAGCATTACTTGTTCATTCTTGCCGCACGGGCAGCCTTCTCGTCGTTATCCTCGGAGATGAAGTAGCTCAGGGAAAGCAGGCTGTCGGAGAAGTGGATATTCTCGACGATGGTGCTGCTCTCGGGAGAGGTCAGCTCAACGTTCGTGAAGTTCCAGATGGCATTGATGCCGTGGGAGGTGAGAAGCTCCGTCGTTGCGATCGCGTGCGCCTTGGGGACACACAGAACGGCGGCATCTATCTTGTTGTCGTTCAGATACTGCGGCAGGGTGGCCATATCGTGAATGGTCACACCCTCGTAGTCCGTGCCGATAAGCTCGGGCTTGATATCGAACGCGGCCTTGAGGTCGAAGCCCCAGGTCTTGAACGAGAAGTTGCACATGAGCGCCTGACCGAGGTTGCCGACACCGATGAGAATGGCGCTGTAGCCTCTGTCCATGCCGAGTATTGCGGCGATCTCCGCGCGAAGTGCGGTGACTTTATATCCGTAGCCCTGCTGTCCGAATTCGCCGAAGCAGCTGAAGTCCTGACGGATCTGCGAAGGGGTCAGACCAAGCTGACGACCCAGTTCGCCCGAAGAAATGCGGCTGACACCGGCCTCGGTAAGCTCATCGAGCTTGCGCAGGTAACGGGGCAGACGCCTTATTACATTGTTTGATACTTTTACTCGCTTCATATAGATTACCCCTTAGATTCGCCCTATTTAAGCGACAGACCGTAGTGTTAATTATTTGAT
>USPI01000240.1 GCA_900556535.1 uncultured Eubacteriales bacterium
CCGACCCACCTTCCCCTCAAGGGGAAGGCAAGTGCTGTGGCAATTACGATGCCGTGTCTTTTCGGCATTTCAAATAACCGATATTTCCAATGTCGGCAGCGCCAAGCCCCAACGGCAGCTGCAATATTAGAGTTATTATACATGATTTATGTTGAAAATTCCACTGATTTTATGTTAATATATAATGTACTTTTATTATCAGCGAGGGAAGCTAAATGGCATACGAAAGAAAAGAGATAAGCATCGCGGAGATCCGCCGTCAGGAGGATATTTGCCGCGAAATTTACGATAAATTCGTCAGCGAAAAGCACTGCCCGCTTGCGATGGTGGACACCTACGGCTGCCAGCAGAACGAGGCCGACAGCGAAAAGATTCGCGGCTACCTTGCCGAGATGGGCTACGGCTTCACGCAGGACGAGTTTGAAGCGGACATCATCGTCGTCAACACCTGCGCGGTGCGTGAGCACGCCGAAATGCGCGTTCTCGGCAACGTCGGTCAGCTCAACCACAGCAAGAAGCAGCGCCCGGGTCAGATAATCGCCGTGTGCGGCTGCATGGTGCAGCAGGAGCACATGCTCGAGAAGATAAAGAAGTCCTACCCCGTCGTTGACCTCGCCTTCGGCCCGCACGACCTGTGGCACTTCCCCGAGCTTCTGCTCAAGACCATGAGCGGACGCAAGCGCGTTTTCGCAACCGAGCGCACCGACGGCTATGTTGCCGAGGGTATGCCGCAAAAGCGCGATTCCGGCGTGAAGGCATGGCTGTCGATCATGTACGGCTGCAACAATTTCTGCACCTACTGCGTCGTGCCCTACGTGCGCGGCAGGGAGCGCTCACGCCGTCCCGAGGACATCGTCGCCGAGGCGCGCGAGCTCGTCGCATCGGGCGTCAAGGACATCACCCTCCTCGGTCAGAACGTCAACTCCTACGGCAGAGACCTCGGCACGGGCGTCGATTTTGCCGACCTCATCGCCATGATAAACGACATCCCCGGCGATTTCCTCATCCGCTTCATGACGAGCCACCCCAAGGACGCCACCGAGAAGCTGTTTAAGACCATGGCGCAGTGCTCCAAGTGCGCTCACCAGCTCCACCTGCCCGTGCAGTCGGGCAACGACCGCGTGCTCAAGGCGATGAACAGAAACTACACCGCCGAGAAGTACCTCGCTCAGGTCGAGCTTGCGCGCAGCTATATGCCCGACCTCGTGCTCACGACCGACATCATCGTCGGCTTCCCCGGCGAGACGGACGAGGAGTTCGAGGACACGATACGGCTCTGCGACAAGGTGCGCTATGACGCAATGTTCACCTTCATCTACTCCAAGCGCGTCGGTACCCCCGCCGCGTCAATGCCCGACGCCGCCACCCGCGAGGATAAGCAGCGCCGCTTCGACAGGCTTCTGGACGCGGCAAACAGAGTCTCCTCGGAAAAGCACGCCGAGTATATCGGCAAGACCGTGCGCGTGCTCGTCGACGGCGAGACCGGCAAGGACGAATATAACCTCTCCTCGCGCACAAACGGCGGCCGCCTCGTGCATCTTGCAGGCGACCCCGCGCTCATAGGAACGTTCATAGACGTCAAAATAACTTCGGGCAACACCTGGGCCCTATACGGAAAGGTTGAGGAATAATGAAAAGCGAAAAGCTCAAGAGGTACAAGGTAACGCAGTCGATACGCTTCCCGTCGAACATCATGAAGATGTTCTTCTATGCGGGTCTGGCGCTGCTGCCGATAAGCGTCGTCGTTATTCTGCTGGGTCTGTTCATAGACGCGCTCACGGCCGTGCGCGGGCTTGCGATCATAATCGGCATACTGTCCGTCATCTGGCTGTTTGCCGCGCGGTTTATCTCCGAGACCACCTTCGGACTTGCTAACGTCTCGTTTACCGAGCAGTGCATAATCTTCCGCACAGGCGGCGCCGACAGTGAGGAGCACAGGCTCAATTGGGCAGACGCCGTCGCCTGCGGCATGGAGAAAACGCGCCTGTCGTGGTGGTGCTACGTCTCCGACCACGAGCTCAGCGAGAAGGAAAAGCGCGAGTTCCCCGAGTTTGTCGAGAAGGGCGTTTTTTACTTCGCCTACGCCGACAACACATGGGAGGAGCTCATGCAGTTTGTCCCCGAAAAGCTCCGCGCCGACCTCGAAGCCGCCAGATCCGCCGCCGGACTTTTTTAATCCCGCCTTGACGCCCCTACGGATACGCATATTGCGGTAGCACGGTTACGAAACTGCCGACGAAACCGCGAAACTCTCGCCGCCCGTGGGTGCTGTCTTAATCGGCAGCGCGTTACCGTGATACCGCAGTATTTTCTGTTGCCAATGTAAGTAGCGCCATGCCCCTCGCGGCGAGCGAGTGCCTTCCCCTTGA
>USPI01000241.1 GCA_900556535.1 uncultured Eubacteriales bacterium
AACTTATTTCCAGAGAATGATGAATTACCTTGCAACGATGAGCGTTTGGGATGTCATTGACATCCTGATCGTCGCTTATCTTATCTACAAGGTAATAGATCTCGTGCGCAAGACAAGCTCCTATAATCTTGCCAAGGGCTTGCTTGTTATTCTTATAATGCTGTGGCTGTCCGGCCCGACCGTTCTCAATCTGTCTATGATAAACTTCATCCTCAGAAAGACGGTAGAGATCGGACTTATCGCGCTCGTTATCATATTCCAGCCCGAGCTGCGTAAGCTGCTTGCTAAGATGGGTACAAAGAATTTCTACAGTATCCTTTCTCAGAAGGCTCAGTCCACGAGCAAAATAGATGCCGCCATAACGCAGACGGCTCTTGCCTGCGAGCAGATGTCCAAGACGAAAACGGGCGCACTTATCATTTTCGAGCGCAGTCTGCCGCTTAGCAGCATCATGACTACCGGCACGATAATCAACGCGGACATAACGGCCGAGCTTCTGAAAAACATATTCTATCCCAAGGCTCCGCTGCACGACGGCGCGGTCATCATCCGCAATACCCGAATTGCCGCCGCGGGCTGCGTCCTCCCGCTCACGTCCAAAACGAATCTGAGCAAGGATATCGGTATGCGGCACAGGGCGGGCATCGGCATGAGCGAGGTCTCCGATGCGGTGACTGTCATAGTTTCCGAGGAAACGGGTGCCATCTCGGTCGCGGTCGAGGGTATGCTCAAGCGCAATCTTTCGGTCGCCATGCTCGAGAAAGTACTCCGAATCGAGCTTGTTGTAGAAGAGACAAAGAAGAACACCGCAGCCGAAGTTTTCTCTCGTTTTTTTGACAAGTTTAAGGGGAACGGTAATGGAACAGAAAAAAAGAACTAAAAAAATATACGACAGCAAGGCGTTCTGGATTATCGTTTCGCTTCTGTGCTCGCTGATGATGTGGACATACGTCACGGGGCAGGACACGAGCGATCAGGGCGGTCTGACCATAAGCGGCATAAAGGTCGAGTTTCAGGGGCAGGACGCGCTTTTAAACGAAAAAAATCTCTCCATCACCGATGTTAGCTCGGAAACGGTCACCATTCGCGTTACCGGCAGCCGCAGCAATGTCACGAAGCTCAAGGCCTCAGATATAAAAGCCGTCATCGACGTCAGCAATGTCACCCAGCCCAACAACATGACGTGGACGTATAACCTCGTTTTTCCGAGCTATATCAACGAAAACGACATAACCGTCGTGCGCAAGACTCCCGATACGATCAACTTCACCGTCGTCAAAAACGGCAGCAGATCCGTCGAGGTAAAGGGCAGCTTTGAGGGCAGCATAGCCGAGGGCTGCGTTGCCGAGGAGCTTGCATTTGACCCCGCAGCCGTAACGATCGAGGGACCCGAGGCAATAATTGAGAAGATCGACCACGTTTGGCTCACCTTCGGCAAGGATCAGACCATTGACTCTGCGTATGTCGAGGAGGTCGATTTTACGCTCAGAGACAAAAACGGCAACGTTATCAGTAAGGACGGCCTGAACATTTCCGTGGACAAAATAACGGCGACCCAGCCTGTTCTTAAATCCAAGGAGCTGCCGCTCAAGGTCAAGCTCATCCCCGGCGGCGGGCTCACGGAGTCCGATTGCACGGTGAAGATCGATCCTGCGACGATAAGCATCGCAGGCGACTCGCGGATACTCGACGAGATGCAGCATCTCGATATCGGCACGATAGATCTTTCCTCGTTTGACGGAGGCTATGAGGGCACCTTCCCGATAGCCCTTCCCGAGGACGTGCAGAATATAACCGGCGTTACCGAGGCAAAGGTCACGATAACGGTCGAGGGGGCGCACACCAAGACCTTCACGACGACAAATATCGCGTGCAAGGGCGTAACAAGCGGATACCATGTCAATATCGACACCAAGGAGATCGAGGTCACGCTGCGCGCCATGAGCGCCGATGTTCTCAACAGCATAAAGCCCGAGGATATAACCGTTATTGCGGATCTTTCCAATAACGTTTCAACCACAGGGCAGATAATCGTCAGCGGCAAGGTCAGCGTCGCAGGGCATGACAATGTAGGCGCTGTAGGTGACGTGCGCGTTACGGTAACGATAATCAAGGATTAGTCCAAGGGGGCTTATAATATGACTCAAGATGCAGTAGTAACAAAGGTTTTTCCCAATGGCATGGCCGAGGTCGCGGTGTCACGCGGCACGGCGTGCGGCAGCAATTGCGGCAACTGCGAAAGCTGCATATTTCAGAGCGAGCTCAAGACCCCTGCGAATAACCTCATTGACGCGCAGCCGGG
>USPI01000242.1 GCA_900556535.1 uncultured Eubacteriales bacterium
AGAGAGTATCCCCCTTTAGCGCACTCCCGCACGGTGCGGGAATCCCCCGACGGCCTCAGGCCGTCATATTTTTCAAGCGCTTTGCGCATCAAAGCCTTTCAAAGATTTCTTCTCCTCGCGGAGAAACACGATCACGCTCAGAAGGAACGGGAAGAAATACGTCGCCACGCGATAAAGTACCAGCGCCGACGAGGCGATTGCCGTGTCCGCCCACGGGGCGAAGAGCAGCAAAAACGCAAACTCCATCGGGCCCACGCCCGCGACGTTCGGCAGCGCGCTTGTGATGAGCAGCATCAGCGAGGCGAGCAACTGTGCCTGCGCAAAGTTAAGCGCCGTGCAGCCCACGAGCCGCAGCGCGGCATAGGGGATGGAATAGAGCACGAAGAGCTTCACAAGGCTCACGGCGATACCTTTGACGCGGATTGACGGAACGAGCAGCACCTTTTTCGCCTCGCGGTTGAGCTCGGTGAGACTATTCGCCCACTTTTCGCGGCGTTCGTCCCACTTCGGCGTGTGCGGGAGCTTGCCGAGCAGCATCAGCACTAACTTCAGCACCTTATCCCAGGTGTAGAGCAGCGTGAGCGCGATCACGATGAGCGCGCCGATGACATAGCCGATCAGAAGATAGCGTGCAAGGCCGCTGGCGCTCTGCTCCAGCCAGTCGCCGCCGAGCAGCAGCGCGACCGTCGCGTAGATCAGCACGGATATCTTGTGCAGCACGTACTCGCTCGCCATGATGCCGAGCCCGCTGCCTGCGTCCAGGCCTCGCCTGTAAAGGTAAAAGCTTTGCATGGGCAGCGTGCCCGCACCCAGCGTCGTGATATTGCCGAACACGCCGAGGAATGTCACGCGCAGCGCGTCAATAAACGTGCAGTCCGGCTTTTTGTGGTGGATGATGACGAGGCATAGCACGGATTCCATCGCCTCGTAGGCAAAGCCGAGTGCGAGCAGGAGCAGCACACCCCAGAACGGCACAGTACTCAGGTCCTTGACGATATCGGGCAGCACGTCGCGGAAAACAAGGATGATGGCAACAAAGATCAGCGCCAGCGTGAGACCGCTGACGAGATAGGTTCTGCTCCGTTTGCTTTTCAATGCTGTTCCTCCCCGCCTTCGCAGATGATGTTATGATAAAATTTCCTTTTGCAGCACCTCGGCGATGTCGGTCCACTCCCACGGAAGACCCACGGCATTTTCGCCGAAGTGTCCGCCGCAGGAGACGCGGCGGTAGATCGGGCGGCGCAGTTCAAAGCGCGACGTGATGCTGCCTGGGCGCATGTCGATATGCTCCATAAGCCAGCTCGCGATCTTTGCGTCGCTCACGCGCCCCGTGCCAAACGTGTCGACCATCACGCTCACAGGGTCGGCGAGGCCGATGGCATAGGCAAGCTCGATCTCGCAGCGGTCGGCCAGCTCCGCGGCTACAATGTTCTTGGCGAGATAGCGCGCCATGTAAGCGCCCGTGCGGTCGACCTTGCTCGGGTCCTTGCCGGAGAACGCGCCGCCGCCGTGGCGCGCCATGCCGCCATAGGTGTCGGCGATGATCTTGCGGCCGGTAAGGCCGCTGTCGCCCATAGGTCCGCCGATTACAAAACGACCGGTGGGATTGACATAAATTTTGGTTTCCTCATCCATAAGCTCCGCGGGAATAACGGGAACAATTACATTTTCTATAACATCGCGGCGGATGTCCTCCGGCTCTGCGTCTGCCGCGTGCTGGGAGGAGATTACAATAGCGTCAATACGAACGGGCTTGCCGTCATCATACTCAACCGTAACCTGAGATTTGCCGTCCGGACGAAGATATGGCATTGTGCCGTTTTTACGAACCTCGGTAAGGCGGCGGGTAAGCTTGTGAGCATAGCTTATGGGCATAGGCATAAGCTCCGGCGTTTCTGTGCAGGCGAAGCCGAACATCATTCCCTGGTCGCCTGCGCCCATGGCGAATTCATCCTCACTGTCAACGCCCATGGCAATATCGGGCGATTGCTTATCAATTGCCGTCATAACCGCGCAGGTGTTTCCGTCAAATCCGGCGGAGGGACTGTCATAGCCTATCTCGCACACAACGTCGCGCGCTATCTGTGGGATATCAACGTAGCATTCGGTCGTTATTTCGCCCATTACGGTAATACTGCCTGTTGTGCAGAAGGTTTCGCAGGCAACGCGGGCTTTAGGGTCGTTTTTTAAAATTTCGTCCAAAATAGCGTCGGATATACGGTCGCACACCTTATCGGGGTGACCCTCTGTTACCGATTCGGACGTAAAAATTCTCTTGCTCATCTTGATATGTTCT
>USPI01000243.1 GCA_900556535.1 uncultured Eubacteriales bacterium
GAACAAAAAATTTCTCGCTCAAAACTGCGCAGCACCTGAAAAGGCGGAGCGTGTGCGAGGTCAAGGCGCGGCGGCGCAGGCATACTTTGTGTCTGGCAAGCCGTCGCAACGACGACATTCGTGCGCGCTCCGTCTTTTTGGGCGTGTGTTTTCTTGTCTCAACCGGCCTTTTGGCTGCGGTTTTTTTATGCCCCTATAACCTCGTACAGTAGCTTTACGAAGAATATCACGAGCACCGTTATCATGATGGGCTTTACGGCGCGCACGCCGCCTTTTTTGAAAAAGCGCGAGCCGAGCCAGTTTCCGGCTATCGAAAACAGACCCGCGACGAGACCGACGGCGAATATGACCTTGCCGTTTATGATGAAAACGACGAGCGCGGAGACGTTTGTTGCGAGGTTTATTGCCTTGCTCATGCCGTTTGCCTCGGTGACGGGCATATGTGCCGCGGCTGCGAGCAGCAGAATGAGAAACGTGCCTGTGCCCGGTCCGTAAAATCCGTCGTAGGCGCCGACGAAAAACGCGACCGCACAGCCGAGAATCGTCGTTTTGGCGGGCGAATACGGCTCCTTTTCGCTGCCGAGCGCCTTGCCGCGCATGACGTAGAGCGCTGTCAGCGGAAGTATGATGAGCATGATTATTTTAAACGCGCCGTCATCTATCAGCAGCGCGAGATTTGCGCCGCATGCAGAGCCGGCAAAGGCGAAAAGCACGCAGAATATCGCCTGCCTCCATGGGATAAAGCCGCTTTTGGTGTAGCTTGCGGTGGTGAGCGTCGTGCCCATTGCGGAGCTGAGCTTATTAGTACCGATGGCAAAATGCACGGGAAAGCCCGCGATGAGATACGCAGGCAGCGAGATTAGCCCGCCGCCGCCCGCAACGGCGTCCACGAAGCCGGCGAGAAACACGAGCGGGCAAACGATGAGAAACTGTATGAGCGATATATCCATTGCTTATTCTACACGACTCCAAAGCATAGTGTTATTTTCAAAACCGACGTCAAGCCTGCCGCCGTCTAGCAGCCATGCAAGGTACGAGCGCACTGTGCTGCCCACGAGGGCGTACTGCTCAAAATTCATGACAAGCCCGTACTCGTCGAATACGCCCTTCAAAATATCCTCAAAGCGGCTCGGCCGAGCGCACAGGGACACTATCTTATCCCCGACCTCGCGCACCGCGTCAATGTTATACTGCGCAAGCTCGCAAACGCAGTCCGCTGCCGCCGCGTGCGCGGGCACAAACTGCACCGCAGTCATGGTCTTGACACGCTCAAGGGTGTCTATATACGCCGAAACGTCGTAGATAAAGCCCACGCGGTACTTTTCGAGAGTCTCACGGCTTGACAGGCAGTCGGCGAGAAAAACGATGTCGTCGGGCGTGCGAAATCCGACCATGTCGAAGAAATGCCCCGGCAGAGGAATAAGCTCAAAGCCCTCGGGCAGTTTGTCGGCGGAAAGCTCGCTCACGCGCGACTCCTGCGCCATGAGAAACTTGTGCCGCAGCTCCTTCGGGGGATAGCCGCCATAGAGAAACGACGGCTCAAGCAGCGTGTGCTTGGTAAAATCGCACTCGATCCCGGGCGCAAAAATCTCGCAGCCGGTCTGAGTTTGAAGATACTTATTGCCGCCTATGTGATCCGCGTTAGAATGTGTGTTGAAGATCGCGCGCAGCCTCCAGCCGTTTTTGTCGAGGATCTGCCGCACCTTGCGTCCTGCCTCCTTGTCGTTGCCGCTGTCTATGAGATACACAGAGTTATCGTCGCAGCGGTAGAGCCCTATCTTGGCAGGACAGTTAACATAATAAGTGTTATTTGCAACCTGAATGAGTTCGTACATTTAAATCACCCCATGTTTTCAGTTTAGCACAAGGACATTTCCGGGGCAATAAGCTGCTTAATTAAAAGAGCAAAAAAGCTCCCCGCGGGGAGCTGCGCATAAGACAGGTTTATATAGTTTAGAGCGAACAGCGTGGCAGATGTCACGCTGTTCTGCTCTGTTTTTTGCTTTTTGGATAATCAGCTTATATTTGTGAGATGATTGCAAAAGCTCACCATCAATACTACGATAGATGGAATGTGTAGGCTTCGCCGGGAGTAATATCATAAATCACAACGGAGTTATCCTTGAACTTATCTCCTGCGCTCAAAGAAGAGAGGTATATATCACCGGAGTCAACCAGATAGCCTGCACTGTCATACAGCTTATAACTAATCATATCATACCCGGAATCGCGGCCGTTGCTCTTCTTTTCTCCTATGATCGTAATTGTCAGCCGCGGAATATAATCT
>USPI01000244.1 GCA_900556535.1 uncultured Eubacteriales bacterium
CAAAAAAGTATTGAAAAATGTGTGAATATAGTGTAAAGTCTGCTTATAAATTTGGCGAACGGTTAATGAGGAGTTAACACGCCGCCGGTTTTCAGCTGGGATCAAAAATCACGGTGCAAAGAAAAAAGGAGAGAAAGATATGGAAAACACTCGCGCATCATTTGGCTCCAACTTCGGTTTCATAATGGCTGCTGTCGGTTCGGCAGTCGGTCTCGGAAACATCTGGGGCTTCCCGTACAAGATGGGTATGAGCGGCGGCTTCGCGTTCCTGCTCGTTTACCTCGTTCTTGCAGTATTCGTTGGCCTCGCCGTTATGGTAGGCGAGCTCGCAATCGGCCGTAAGACCGGCATGAGCCCTGTCGCGGCGTACCGTAAGCTGAGCAAGAAGTTCACATGGATGGGCTACATGGCAGTTCTCGTTCCCTTCCTCGTACTGTGCTTCTACTTCGTCCTCGGCGGCATGGTCACCCGTTACGCACTCGGCTACCTGACCGCTATCTTCGGCTGGAACACCTGGGGTGTTGCAGACATCGCCGACTTCTTCGGCACCTTCATCTGCAACGGCGGCGCAATGGTCTTCTGGACCGCAATATTCATCGCCATCAACGCATTCGTCGTTGCTGCCGGTGTTGAAGGCGGCATCGAGAAGTTCTGCAAGATCGGCATGCCCGCACTGTTCGTTATGCTTCTCATCGTCATCGTCTACGTTGCGGTTCAGCCCGGCGCAGGCGGCGGCTACAAGTTCATGTTCGGCTGGAATGTTGAGCCTCTGAAGAATGACTTCCTCGGCGTTCTCAAGACCGCGGCAGGTCAGATGTTCTTCTCCCTGTCCCTCGGCATGGGCGCTATGATCACCTACGGCTCCTACCTTCAGAAGAAGGAAAGCGTTCAGAAGAATGCAGTCATCATCGTTATCTGCGATACCATCGTTGCAATCATGGCCGGCATGATCGTTATGCCCGCTTGCTACGCATTCCTCGGCGGCGAGACCAGCTCCGGCCCGGGACTCCTCTTTAAGTCCATGCAGATGGTATTCCATCAGATGGGTTATGTCGGCAACATCATGGGCTTCCTGTTCTACGCCCTCGTATTTATCGCAGCTATCTCCTCCTCCATGTCTCTGCTTGAGGTCATCACCTCCTTCAAGGTCGACCAGAACGTTGAGCAGGGCAAGGCACCCGGGCGCAAAAAGTATGCTATCATCGTTGCTATCCTCGTCTTCGTATTCTCTCTGCCCGTTGCTCTTGACGGTCTGGGCTCCGGCGTTGCGGGCGGCGCGACCATCGACTACCCCGCGGCCATGCTCGGCATAGATAAGCAGACGTGGAGCGGCGACTGGCTTGACTTCTACGATATGCTCTCAGAGGGTATCATGATGCCGCTTGGTGCAATGATAATGTCCTTCGGCATCGGCTGGATCTGGAAGATCGACACCATTGTTGAGGAGTGCGAGATCTCCGGACACAAGTTCTGGGGCAAGGTATTCTTCGATATCTGCTACAAGTTCATCACCCCGATCGGCATGGCGTTCGTTCTCTACGCTCAGATCACGAGCTACTTCAACTGATGTTAAACCGATAGAAACGGAAACCAAACAAAAGGCACCCGCAAGGGTGCCTTTTTTGCGTCTTGAAAAGTCGGTAAACTGTGATATACTGATATAATGTAATAAATCTACGAAACAGAGGAACAGCAATATGAGAGAGTGTGAAAACTGCAATAACTTCATTCCGCAGGGCATGAAGATCTGCCCGCATTGCGGCAAGCTGCCGCCCACGCTTTGGCCGCAGTTCGGAGTTTATGCGGTGCTGACGATAATTGCGTTCGTGTGCGCGGTGTATTTCCGCCCGTTTCTCGACGGTCCCGTACTCGGCGAGGTGTCCAAGGGCGTGCTTTGGGTCGCAACGGTCATTTTCCTTGTGTTCGGCGTCATCTTCCTCGGCGTGAGCATCATCATACTGCGCGAGTATAAAAACCGTACCTACCGCGAGCCGCTCACGAAGCAGGAGCGCACACGCTTTGTCAACATGAAGCAGCACATCGAGGGCAAGCGCCACTTCTACGAGGATAACCTCGATTACTGCACCGTCTGCGGACACAGAAAGCCCGTACAGAAGCGCTGGTAAGTTAAAAAGCGCTATTTATTCTTAATTTAAACAAAAAGCTCACCGCTTTGTATGAAGCGGTGAGCTTTTTCAGACTGTCGAAAAACCGATGTTGCCGAGGAAAGATAAGCGTGCAGCGGGGGAGCTTGAGGGGGCAAGGCCCGCCTCAAATTGGA
>USPI01000245.1 GCA_900556535.1 uncultured Eubacteriales bacterium
GATCCTTATCCTTATAGATGCTGTTCGCGGGGATGACGCCGCGCACGCAGGATGTCGGATAAATGTTCGAGCAGCGGCCGACGACCGTGCCGGGATTGAGGACGCTGTTGCAGCCGATCTCGACGTTGTCGCCGAGAATGGCGCCGACCTTTTTGCGGCCGGTCTCTATCTCCTCGGCGCCGTTTTTTATCACAACAAGGGTCTTGTCGCTCTTGACGTTCGAGGTTATCGAGCCCGCTCCCATATGCGCCTTGTAGCCGAGTATCGAGTCGCCGACATAATTATAATGCGGCGTCTGCACATTGTCGAACAGCACGACGTTTTTAAGCTCCGTGGAATTTCCCACGACCGCGTTTTTGCCGACTATCGCAGCCGAGCGGATAAAGGCGCAGTGGCGAATTTCCGCACCGTGGTCGATAATGCAGGGCGAGCCGATATATGCCGAGGGAAAAACCTTCGCGTCACGCGCCACCCAGATATTCTCGCCGCGCTTTTCATACTCATCCTCGGGCAGGGTGCTGCCGAGCCTTATTATAAAATCGCTTATATCCGAAAGGACCTCCCAGGGGTAGGTCTTGCCCTCAAACAAAGGCGCGGCTATGGTCTTGCTCAAATCGAGCAAGTCATTTATCGTGTACATATTTTTCTCCCTGCGTTCGAGTTATTTTTCCTTTATGAGTCTGCCGCTTTCGCGCATGGCATTGATGATATAGTCAACGCACTGCTCGCAAAGCTCGTCGGTTTTGGCCTCCGCCATAACGCGCAGGACCGGCTCCGTGCCGCTCTTGCGAAGGAGTATCCTGCCCTCGTCGCCGAGCTTTTCCTCCATGTCGGCAACGGCCTTTTTGACCTCGGCACACTCAAGAGTTTCGTCCTTATCGGTCACGACGACATTTTTGAGAAGCTGCGGATACATAACGACGGGTGCCGCCAGAACGGACAGGGGCTGCTTGCTCTCGCACATTGCCTCCATGATCTTGATCGCAGTAAGAAGTCCGTCACCGGAGTTTGCAAGGCGTCCGAAAATGATATGACCGGACTGCTCGCCGCCGAGGATATAACCGTTCGTGCGCATATTCTCCGCAACGTATTTATCGCCCACCGCGGTCTTTTCATAGCCGATACCGATGGCGTCAAGGGCCTTGTAAAGTCCCATGTTGCTCATAACGGTCGTGACTATCTTCTTCTCGCCCATTATCCCGCTGTCGTGCATATATTTTCCGCAGACATACAGAATGTGGTCGCCCGTGATGATATTGCCCTTTTCGTCAACGGCAAGGCAGCGGTCTGCGTCGCCGTCAAACGCAAAGCCCACGTCGAGCTTGTTCTCGATGACGAATTTCTGCATCTGCTCGATATGGGTGGAGCCGCAGTTTACATTGATGTTTATGCCGTCGGGGTTATTATGGATAACATAGGTGTCCGCGCCCAGAGCGTCAAAAACGCTTTTCGCCATCATCCATGTCGAGCCGTTCGCGCAGTCAAGGCCGACCTTTTTGCCCTTATAGGAGCGCGTTGCGAGCGAAATGAGAAAGCCGATATAGCGATTGCGGCCCGCGGAATAATCGACCGTGCGGCCGATCTTCTCTCCCACGGCATAGGGCAGGCTATCCTTTTCACCTGCCGAGGCGCTGTCGATATACGCCTCTATCGCGTCAAGAAGCTCGTCGCCCATCTTTTCGCCTCTGCCGTTAATGAGCTTTATTCCGTTGTCGTAATACGGATTGTGGCTTGCCGAGATCATAATGCCGCAGTCAAAATCATCCGCACGCGTCACGTATGACACGCTGGGCGTTGTCGTAACGTGAAGCAGATATGCATCCGCTCCGGACGCGGTCAGGCCCGCGCACAGTGCCGATTCGAGCATATAGCTTGAGCGGCGTGTATCCTTGCCGATGACTACTCTGGCTTTTTTGCCGTTGCCGTAGTACCAGCCGAGGTAGCGGCCTATCTCAAATGCGTGCATAACGGTCAGACCGACGTTGGCTTCACCGCGGAAGCCGTCGGTGCCGAAATATTTACCCATAGTTTTCTCCTTGTGAAATCAAATTTTTGCCGCGGCTTCCTCGTCAAGCAGAAGCGTCATGTTCATATGCATCTGGAGCATTGCGGCGGGAACATAGGTCGAGGTCTTGCCGTAGACGAGCTGGTGGATTATCTCCGCCTTTTCGCTGCCGAAGGCGACAAGAATTACGTTTTTGGCCTCGCAGATGGTCTTGAGCCCCATCGTAACGCCGTTATCGGGAACATTCTCCTCGCCGCCGAAAAGCTCGGCATTCA
>USPI01000246.1 GCA_900556535.1 uncultured Eubacteriales bacterium
ATGCCCCCGGCATGTCATTCACTCCCGCGCCGCCGCTTCGCTACCCCTCAAGCTCCCCCGCTGCGCGGTTATCTTTCCTCAGCAGCATGGGTTTTTCGACAGTCTGAGCAACAAGCACCCCTGTGGGGTGCTTGTTGCTATTTAAAAAGATACTCGCTCGCTTCTACGGCGGGCAGGAGCGCGGAGGTGTCGACAAGCTCGGAAATGCTCTGCGCGGAAACTGTTTCACAGTCGGCGAGCGGGTTCACGCCGCGGTTAAACGCGCCGCTCATGACGCTCGGTCTGTCCACCGGCAGTATCCTGCGCCCGTTTTCGCATATGAAATAGAGCCTTAAATCAACGTCGCGGCCGCTTGTCGCGTGCAGGGCGCACTGTCCCAAAAGCGGATACATCTGCTCGAACATCTCCGCCTGCGTGACCTCAAGAAGCTTTATTTCTCCCGCGCCCTCGGGCTGCCGCCCGACCCATTTTTTGATTATCCTCATGCCGCTCCCCCTCGTGCGTTTTCTTTGAGCGTACACCGTTTTGAGCGCCGTGTCAATATTTATGCCCTCGGTGCATACCATCTAAAAGAGGTGATGGTATGAGGATCTACGTTGCGCGTCGGGGCGACAGCCTGTATTCGATCGCAAAGACCGCGGGGGTCTCGGCGCGCACACTTGCGCGGATAAACGCCGTTTCCGATGCCTCGCGGCTGTGCGTGGGGCAGGCGATAGTCATCCCGGACGGCGCGCTGCCCGACAGGGAGACCGAGATATGCGGCTGCGCCTGTCCGGGCATCGGCTCGCGTGAGCTTGAGGAGATTTTGCCGCGGCTTACATATCTGTGCCCGTTTTCGTGGCGCATCGACTCCGCCGGCGGCATAACGCCGATCGTGGACGAGGACATGATAAGCGCCGCTCGCCGCCATGGCTGCGCAGCCCTGCTCACGCTCACGAATATCGGCTCAAACGGCGGCTTTTCGAGCGAGATCGCCCATGAGGTTTTCACAAACGCCGCCTCGCAGCGCTCGCTTATCGAGAACACGCTCTCGGTGCTGCGCCGCCGCGGTTATTACGGCGTTAACCTCAACATCGGGTACGCGCAGCCCTATGACCGCGAGGGCTACAACGAGCTTTTAAAGCGCCTGTCCGAGAGCCTGCACGCAAACGGCTATACCCTCACGAGCACCGTCGCGCCCAAGACCTCCGACACGCAGAACGGCATTTTGTACACCGCGCACGACTACGAGGCGCACGGCGTTTACAGCGACAGGGTCGTTGTCATGACCTACGAATGGGGCTACACATACTCGCCGCCGCGTGCCGTGTCGCCCGTAAACGAAATGCGCAGAGTGCTCGACTACGCCGTGACGCGCATACCGCCGCAAAAGATACTGCTCGGATTTTCAAACTACGGCTATAATTGGCGTCTGCCGTGGCGTCAGGGTCAGCCCGCGCAGGTCATTTCAAACGCCGCCGCTGCCGAGCTTGCCGCGTCGGTTTTCGCGCAGATAGGCTTTGACGAGGGCGCCAAGGCGCCGCATTTTAATTACACAGACCCCGACGGAGTGCGCCGCGAGGTGTGGTTTGAGGATGCAAGAAGCGCCGCAGCGCGGCTCTCGCTCGTGCGCGAATATGCGCTGGCGGGGATAAGCATATGGACGGTCAATATGAAAAATCCCGCCGGTCTTGCGATACTGGATAGCGAATTCTCCACCGAGAAGCTTATATAGGAGGATTGCTAAACTCAGTGCAACAGGAAAGGATAAACGGCTCATAATTCACGAGCGACAAGAGATTTTCTGCTTTCGAAAATACGTTATACTACTGCCGAGAGCTCCACCTTCAATTTGCTGTTCCTTACATTGTTGCGGAGATTTCTCAATGTTATATTTGTCTTGATTGAAAAACACAGCTTCTTGATAAATTCCGATACAAGGCGACAAGTCAATTAAGTCATCTGTTGGTTTTATGTTGATTACAGATGTATCATCAGAGGCTATTATAGAACATTCCAGTAAAGCATAACACTCCTCAACATCCTCAAGATACTTAAAGTCAAACATTTCTGAAATGCTAACTGTATCATCGTATTTTTTCTCGGAGTTAGGTATAGTTAATAGCGTTTCTTCAGATAGAAGCGCCTCATCATTGGTAACGAAGATTATATGTTCTTTTCCTCGGCTGGCCGCTACACAAAAAATGTTGCGAAGGATCTCATATTTTTGTTGGGGATTATTGATTCTGATATTCCAATAGCTTTCTGTAAAATCGAA
>USPI01000247.1 GCA_900556535.1 uncultured Eubacteriales bacterium
CTTATCCAGCGTTTCATTGCTGTCAGGCTCGGCATACAGAACGCGGAACACCTCACCCAGTGCATCTCCGAACAGGTCGTTCGAGCCGATGTTTATAGTGAGAATATCTGCATCCTCAACGCCCTTGATATACGCATCCTGCCTCGTAGCAAGGTCTTCCTCGTGAACAAAGCCCGCACAGTTGTCTGCGTATGTCCAGTCCGTTATGGAATAATCGGGGTCGATCATGTGGCGTATCTCATGGCTGCGAAATCCGCCCCAACCGAATTGCCTGAGGTCGGCACCCAAAGCATTTGCAAGCAGCGTGTGATATGCGTTGGGCTGCTGTGCGCACAGCGGCGGCACATTGTATCCGGTGGTGCCGTATCCTGCGGCAACACTGTCGCCAAGGCAGGTATAGACCCTGTACGGCTCGTATTTTTTGCCCGTTTCGGCGGCTAGGGCGGGCACGCAGAGGGTAAATGCAAGGATAATGGCAAGGGCAATGCTAATGATACGTCTTGTGCGTTTCATTTTTATATCCTCCTGTTATCATTAAACGGCTTCGGTCTTTTCCGTTTTTTCATTGTAGTCCTCAGCAAGCTTGAGATAATCTATCTTGCCCATACCGGTGTGCGGCATCGCCTCGATGAATATAATATCGTAGGGCTTCGCCGGTCCTTCAAGCTCAAGACGGCACATTTCGTACAGTTCGTTTTTAAGAGCGGTAAGCTTTTCGGCGCTCTCAACGGCAGTTTCGATCACGGCAAGCGTGAGCTGTCCCTGAGCATGGCTCGTATCGTTCACTCCGACCACCGCGCAGCTTGACACGAGCCGATGGCGTCCAAGCACGCTTTCAATGTGTGTCGGAAATATCTTATGGCCGTTAAACAGCGTTATCATACGCTTGATACGCCCTTTTATATAAATAAAACCGTCTGAGTCCATGCTACCGATATCGCCGCTGTGCACCCACAGTGTGCCGTCGGGATGGCGCTTTATGACATTCGCCGTCTCCTCAGGGTTATTGAGATAGCCGAGCATGATGGACGGTCCGCTTATACAAATTTCGCCCTCCTCGCCGTAGCCGAGCTCCTCGGTCGTGCCGGGGCGGAAGATGCCCATAGTTGTTGTCAGGAGTGGGTAGCCCACGGAAAGGCTCCTGAAATTTCCGTTGCAGCAGCAGGATGCCGCGGAGGACACCTCGCTCATGCCATAGCCCTGTGAAAGCGGATAGCGGCAGCCACGGCTTTTAAGGAACCGATTGAGCTTCGATTCAAGCCCCGCATTCATGGTATCTCCTCCGGAGCCTGCCGTGCGGAAAAAGCTGAGGTCAAAGCCATTGGACATCTCGCGGCTGTTCATGAGCTTTTCATAGTGAGCCGGAACGAGCAGCGTATGCTCGGGTCTGTATTTTTTTACATAGCGCCCCACCTTATCGGGGTCAAACTTCGGAATGACCACGACTTCAAGGCCGAGCGAGAGCGGCATATGCAGGCTCGAAACGATACCGTAGGACGAGAACATCGGGATTATGTTCATAAATCTCTGCCCGCGTTTGTAGGAAACGCCGCAGTGCTTGAAGTCAAACGCGATCACGTTGAAGCCGTCGTTTGAGAGCATGACGCCCTTGGGCGCGCCGGTGGTGCCGCCGGTCAGCGTGACAGCGGCAAGATCGTTTTCGCCAAAGTGTACCGTATCCGTGCTCACTCCCCTGCCGGATTCGGAAAATCGCAGCCACGGTATCACGCGCTCGGAATATTCGATATTCGGTGCAGGCATCTTTAGCTGCTTTAAAAGTCTAACGGTTCTCGGCAGCGAGGTATCGGCAGAGATGACGACTATCTTTTCGACGCCGGAGTCAAACAGTGCGTCCTTCAAAACGTCGTAATACATATCTATGACAATGAATATTCTGGCCCCGGTCTGCTTTATGAAATCCATAGCTCCGGCCGCACTTGTCCTCGGGTCGAGTATCAGGGGGGCTGCGCCTATCTTGTTGAGGCCGTAAAGGGCATAGACCATTTCGGGAATAGTAACGGTCGCGGCGGCAACGATATCGCCCTTTTTTACGCCGGCCGCTGCAAAGGCGCCGGCACAGCGTTCTGCTTCATCCAGCAGCGTACCGTAGGAAATTTTTCTCCCGAAATAATTAAGCGCCGTATCACCGCGATATGCTTCGTTATTCTCTCGCAGCTGTCTGTAAATGGTGTCTTTCGGCATCGGTTCATTCGCCGCGCCGTCCGGAAAGTATTTTAGCCACGGTTTCTGCTTC
>USPI01000248.1 GCA_900556535.1 uncultured Eubacteriales bacterium
TATTTAAAAATGCGCGAGCAGCCGCAATGCCCGCCCAACGTCGACATGCTCATTGAAAATTTCGACCGCGCGCTTTCGCATCCGGACGAGCACGACCTCGCCGCCCTGCGCGAAAAGGTCAGGGAAATCTGAAATTAAAAACTCGGTAATACACTTTGGTATTACCGAGCTTTTTTTATCCGATATTTGCGGTCGTCGAGGAGGATATGACGTCGATATCCTGCCCGCTGTACTGACCCTTGTAGCTCCAGTCAACACCGAGCGTGAGCGTGCCGGGGCTGACGGCGCACTTGCAGGAATAGATGAGCGTGTCTGTCGCTGAGTTGGGCGAATCCACGTCGAAGGCGCGGGTCATGCCGCTCATGGCGCTGCCGTTAACGCTTACCGTGATGGCGCGAGGTCCGATGCCGAGCGAGTATGAGCGCGCATACACCGAGACGGTGAGCTCCGTGCTGCCGTCGGAAAGGCGGGATGCCGTCCAGACGGTGTGGGTGTTTATCCCGACGCCGGTGCTCGAATCGAAGGCACCGGAGGCGAGCTTCGTGCCGCTCGGCTGCTCTGCCGTGGGCGCGGGCGTCGGAGTGGGAGTGGGTGTGGGCGCAGGCGTCGGAGTGGGCGCTGGAGTCGGAGTCGGGGTGACTGCCGGCGGAGCGCTGTACGCGGGCGCGGGCGTCGGAGTGGGTGACGGCGCGGGCTTGTCGCCGCCGCCGATGCTGCCCGTTATCCACATACAAACGAGCGCTATCATGATAAGCACGACGACTATCGCCGCGAAAATATATGCTGTCTGCTTTTTCATGCCTTACCTCACATTTTCAGGGAGACCTCGCCGCAGTGCAGGGTGCGAATTTCGCCGCTATCGAGCCTCACGCGAAGGCCGTAGTCGGGCGAGATGCTCTCTGCCGTTGCGCGGTATTCGCCATCGGGCGCGGACACGGTGACCTCGCTGCCGAGAATGAAGCAGCGCTGTCTGTATTCCTCGAGGCAGCGGCTGGGCCCCTCGAGCCACTGGCGATAGACCTCGTCGAGCTCGGCAAGAATTGCGGAAATGATCGCGCCGCGCTCGAAGGTGTAGCCCGTCTGGGTGTACAACGAGCCTGCCACGTCGCGTATTTCGGGCGGGAAGTCCTCGGCGCGCGTGGTCACGTTCACGCCGATGCCGACGACGGCATAGTCGAGCTTGTCCGCACGCAGCGAGCTTTCGCACAGTATGCCGCAGATCTTTTTGTTGCGCAGGTAGAGGTCGTTTGTCCACTTGATGCCCACGGCGCGGCCGCAGCATTTTTCAATGGCGCGGCTGACGGCGACTGCCGTTACGGCGGTGAGCGACGGCGCACAGTCCGGGTCAAGGCAGGGGCGCAGCAGCACGGACATATATATGCCCGCGCCGGGTGCGGAGGCGAAGCTGCGTCCGAGCCTGCCGCGGCCGGCGGTCTGCTCGTTTGCGATGACGACGGTGCCCTCGGGAGCGCCCTCGGCGGCGAGCTTTTTAAGCTCGGAGTTTGTCGAGTCGAGCGTTTCAAACGCCCTGAGCCGTATCTCCATTATTTTATCTTGCCCTCAAGCTTTGCGATGATGCCGTCAAACAGCTCGACGTTATTTTCGATTGCGATCTCCGGCTCGCGGCGCGTGGTGTGCGCAAACACGGGCTCGGACATCTTGGTGGAGTAAACTGCCTTCTGAATTCTCACAGTCTGCATCGTGCACTTGAGAAACTGCATCGCGGCGGCGGCATAGTGCGCAGCGTCCGCGGAAATTTTGTCGGCAATGGGCTCAAGCGTCTCGGCAACGCGGACGGACATATAAAATATCTCGTCTATGATGCAGCAGGCGGTGCGGTACGCGCCCTCAAGCTCGTTATCGGCGGCATTGCCCTCCGCGAGCATCTTCTCCAGCGGCTTTTTCGCCTTGTTTTCCTCGTCCATGAGATGCAGGAAATAAACGCGAAGCTTCTCCAGATCCTGCTGCGCGTGCAGCATATCCTCATCCTCGGACGCGGTCACGCGAAGTGCGCGCAGTGCGAGGGAGGCGGCGTTGACCGAGGAATCGGCCGCGGCGCTGCCCAGACCGAAAACGCTCTTTTCGTCTGCCTCGAGCTCGGAATATTTCTTGACGGTCTTGTCCGAATAGCTCTCGATCATAAGGTCGTCGATGTTGATTTTTTCTGCCATGAATTTATCTTCCTTTCCCTGTCGGATTGACAATACTAAAATATGGTCTTATACTTTAATATATATTGATTTTACAACAATT
>USPI01000249.1 GCA_900556535.1 uncultured Eubacteriales bacterium
CCTACATAATTTATCAGATTTCGTCGTCATTTTCTCGCAAAAACAGCATTTTGCCAAACAATTTGCCTTTCGGCGGCCCGCGGAGGGAATAACCCATTTTTCCGCTTCTTGACGTTTCCCGGACGCGATGCTATAATTATGTATTATTATTTTTATGAATTTCGTGCATTTTCCGCACATTGCCGTCTGTTTTTCCCCGTTCCGGCAAGAAAGGAGCTTTTTTATGCCCATGCAGCTCGATATCGGCGCGATCAAGGCAGAATCGCGCTCACTGCTGCGCACCGGTGAGGTCAATCCCTTCCGGATGACGCTTTTCTATCTTCTCATCACCCTTGTGCTCGATATGATCAACTCGGGCGTGAGCTATATGATCGACTCTGCCGGCGGCTTCACAGTGCTCTCGTTCAGCTTTGTGAGTATTCTGATCGGTCTTGTTTCGCTTGTTCTGAACGCAGGCTACTACTGCTACTGCTTCGGCATCCTGCGCCGCGAGCAAATGCCGTATGAGAGCCTGTTCGATGCCTTCCCCTTCGCCGGAAAGGTCATTCTCCTGTCCATCGTTGAAGGTATCTTCATTTTTCTCTGGTCGATGCTCTTCGTCATTCCCGGCATCATCGCGGCCTACCGCTATTCTTTTGCCATGATGAACCTGTGCGAAAACCCGAACCTTGGCGTGATGGAGGCGCTGGAGCTCAGCAAGCGGCAGACCTTCGGCTACAAGTGGCAGCTGTTTGTGCTCCAGCTCAGCTTCATCGGCTGGTCGCTGCTGGTGCTGGGCATTTTCCTCATCTACGAGCTGCTCGTCGCCGCCCTCCTGCCCGACAGCTTCCTCGGCATCATGTTTGGCTCGCTGCTGCTGAGCGTGCTCGCCGCCGGTGTGGGCGTTTACCTGACACCGTATCTGAATCTTTCCATCTGCCGCTTCTACCTGCTTGCCACCGCGCCGCAGGTAAACGAGCCGCCGCACTTCGACTCCTGGAACGACAACTTCTGAACGCAGCAAAAAAGAGGGATATCTCGCATGAGATATCCCTCTGTCATTTTTTGTTTTACTTCAGCACGTAGACGTTCTTGATGCCGAGCAGCGCGCAGAGCTCGGTCTTTTCAGCGATGTTCGCCTTGCTCTCGTACCAGACGACGATCGTGGAGCCGTCCTTTTCCTTACAGAGAAGGTACGAGCTGTCGAAGCGGTTCGAGCGCGATTTCTGCACGGCGCTGTCGTTCAAATACGCGCTCAGCTCGTCCTGCGTCAGCTCGCGCAGCGCGCCCACCTTGCCGCCTTTCACGCTCTGCGCCGCGGGGACGGCGTTGATGACCACGCTGCCGCCCTTGCCGGCCTTGACCGCCGCGTCGTAGACCTGCTCCACCGCCGCGCGCGGGGACAGCGGCACCGCACCGCTCGTGCCCGTCAGGCTCTCCGCCGGCACCGCGCCGGAGGGCGCCGCGCTCACGCTTGTCACGCTGACTTTGGCCTTGAGGCCGTGATAGGCGCGCAGCAGCACCGCCGCGGCCTGCTCGCGCGTCGTGTCGTTTTTCGGCGCGAACGTCGTTAAGTTCATACCCACCACAAGGCCCATGCGCCAGGCGAGCGTGATATAGCCGGGATTCGTCGAAACATCGGTGAACGGGCACTCATCCTGCACCGTGCCGGAAAGCGTGCTGTACCCCAGTGCGCGGACGGTCATCGCGGCCATCTCCTCACGCGTGATGGGGTCGTTCGGTCGGCAGGTCGTGCTGTGGCCGGAGAACACGTCGTGCGCGCTCGCGGTCTCAATGGCGCTATAATACCACTTTTTCGCATCCTGATTGTCGGTATAGCTGCCCTTTTCGGGCGTTACGGTCTTCCAGCCCATCAGGCGGCAGAGCGCCGCGGCATAGGCCGCGCGCGTCATCTTCTGCCCGAGGCCGAACTTGCCGTTTCCGATGCCCTGCAATAAGTTGTACTGCTTGCACTGCGCGATGCTTTGGCTCGCCCAGTTCTTGTCCGGCACGTCGGAATAGCCGGATTTGTTGGCGGCAAGCGCGAGCGTCGTGGTCATCACGAGCGCAAGAAGAAGCGCCGTCAGGCGCGTTGCGATCTGTTTCATTGGTAATTTCCCCCTTTTGGGTGATCTTTCTGCCGTATTGTAGCACAAAGTCGCGTGGATAGTCAAATTTCCTCTTTACCTTTGCGGTGGTCTTTGTTAAAATAATAGATTGTATT
>USPI01000250.1 GCA_900556535.1 uncultured Eubacteriales bacterium
TATATATAACACAAAGTTTATTGCGGCCAAGCTGCGCCGATGGGACAAGTACATAACGCGGTTTTGCCTTCCGACATGGGACGAGCTGCCCGATTTTGAACTTTATATGGATCAGGTCATTTCCCTTGTCGCGCGCTCGCTCGACCTGTTCCCGCATGACGAGAACAGCGACCCAATCATTACGCCCAGCACGATAAATAACTATGTCCGCATGAAGATCATGCCCGCTCCGGTCAGAAAGAAATACACTCGCGTGCATCTTGCGTATCTTATCATGATCTGCACGCTCAAGCAGAGCCTCAGCATCTCGGTCGTCAGCCGCATCATTCCGATGAACATCCCCGAAAGCGAGGTCAGGCAGATATACGACGACTTCGTCATGCGCCACCGCGGTATCGCAAAGCTCGTCACAGAGCAGGTCAAGCAGGCCGCCGTCGGAGTTTTCGATCCCGACTGCACCGACGACAGCACCGTCAAGGGGCTTGTGGTAGACTCGGCGATATACTCGCATTTGTATAAGCTCCTGACGGAGAAGTTAGTCGCACTGAACATCGAACCGAAGCCCGAGCAGAGCTCGGAAAAAGAGGAATAAACCGCTCCCGGATACTTTCGTATCCGGGATTTTTCTTATTCGGTGACGACCATATAGCCGTGCTCGCCTGTGAAGCTGTCAGCAAGCTGAGGGTCAATATAAACGGTCTTGAGCGCCGTGAGCGAATCGAGGGCAGACCAGTCGCTTACGCCGCGCGTCCCCGTGAGACGGAGCATCGTGAGCCCCGTGAACTCGTCAACACCGGCGTTTGAGGTAAGCGTGCAGTCAACAAGCTCAAGCTCCGTTATGCCGCGCTCGCGGTCAAAGGATCTGAAGAAGCTGCCGCCGAGGTCGCAGCCGTAAAGCCTGACCGTGCGCAGTGAGCTCATGTCGAAGACCTGCGCCATATCGCCGAGCGAGCAATTCGAGAACGAGACGCTCTGTATCTTCAGAAGCGGCTTGAAGGCGGAAAAATCGGTGCAGCTTGCGCCTATGAGAGAGGCATGGGTCAGCTCGTGGCATTTGTTGAGGTCGCCGAGGCTCGTGAGCGACGAGCAGTTTGCGCTCAGCTGCCTCAGTGCGGGCAGGCTGCCGACGCCTGTGAGCGAGGAAATGCGGCTGCCGTCGAGGCTAAGAGCCGTTATGCCCACCGCGGGCATTGAGGAAAGATCGCCCATCGCCTGATACTGGAGCCACAGGGTCTTGAGCCCCGTGAAGTACGCAAGATCGGACAGATCGCTCACTGCGCCGATGCCGACGGTGTGCTCATTGCCCTCCCAATCGGTGTAAACGGCGCTTTTGTCGCTTTGCGTGACGCCCTCACCCACTCCGCTTTGCGGTGCACGCAGGCTGTATTCGTTTCCGATGACGTAAAGCTCCGTCATGCCCTTGAGGCTGCCGACGGTGATGTCTCCGCTTGAAATGCCCGTGTATTCGCGCGCGGCCTGCTCGAAAACATCATTTTTAAAGCTGCAAACGGTTGCGTCGGGCAGTGCTTCAATATCGGCGGTTTTCGTCGTAAGGCGCTCGAGATAGCCCGTGAAGTAGCCGACTATGAGCGCCGCGAGCAGCACGCCGAAAACGGTCACGGCAATCGACCATCGCGCTATTTTTCTGCCCGTGCCCGCCTTTTTCTTCGGTTTTTTCGGCGGCTTGGGCTGTGTGGGCTTTTTCGGCGCGGGGCGCTCTGAGCGCTCGGCAAAGTTTTCGCTGTTTAAAAGCGGCGCGCCGTAGAGCTTGTCGTAAAAATACTCGTCGCTCGGATAGGTGTATTTCATCAGGGCAAAAATATTGCCTATTTGCAGCTCCATGCCGGGCGTAAGCTGTGTGTCCTCGATGAAAATATTTATCGTTTTTATGCGTTTTGACTGCGCGTAGTGCATCTCGCGGCGGCAGTTATCCGAGCGCATATAGGCGTTGGAGATAAACGCAACGACAAGGTGGGCGTCGGCAAGGTGCGAGGCAATGCACTCCTGCCACTCGCTGCCTACCTCTATCCCCTCATCGTACCAGATGTTATAGCCGCGGCTGTGCATATCCGCGATTATCGGCAGCACGGTCGCGTCGTCTGCGTGAGCATAGCTTATGAAAATGTACGGTTTAAGATCGGAAGAGCGTCGTGTAGGGAAAGAGTGTAGATCTCGGTGGTCGCCGTATCATTAAAAAAA
>USPI01000251.1 GCA_900556535.1 uncultured Eubacteriales bacterium
AGTGAGCGAGCGAGCTTTTCGCTTACCTCCTCCCCATCGTCCGATAGCATGATGCTTTTGACGCCGCCGATTTCGGCAAGGTCGGAAATAACGCTTTCGGCATAGGGATTGACATTCTCCTTGAGCGTCAGGCTGCCTGCATAGCTGTGCTCTATCGCCATATAAAGAACATATCCGTTTTTCTGCTCACCCTTCGGTATGCTTATGCCGCGCGCCTCAAAAAGCTCCGCCATTCCGAGCAGCAAATGCCTTCCGCCGCGAAGCACCGCCTCCATACCGCAGCCGTAAATATCCTGAAAGCTTGTGATGTAGTCCGAAACTATATCACCGCTGTAGGCGCTGACGATGGGTGCGGAGAACGTCTGCGAGGAGTTGCACGCAGCGTATGCCGCAAGCCTGAGAAAATCTTCATTTTCCAGCACAGGAGAGTTAATGGAAACGAGCTTCGGCTCGCCTTCCGTGAAAACTCCGTTTTTGTCATATGCGACCGCCGACACAGAGCCTATGCTCTCAAGCGTTTTCGCATTTTTTATAAAGACGCCGTATTCGGCAGAGTGGCTCAGACCGGCAAGAGAATACAGCGGGAGCGCCGCAAGAGCAGATGCGGGTACCGCAGCAACAATGAGCATGCAACCGCGGCGGATGCTCATAACATAAGTCATATCCGTCAAAAACGGTACGGCAACGGCAAAGAGTATGCCGACAATGAGCGCCGCCTTTGAAAACAGGTCAAAATACGGCATACATTTGTCTTTTGCCGAGTTAAACGATGCAGCGGGGCTATTGAGTATGCTTTTCAGGCGCGTGTGCTCTTCTCCGTAGGATTCGGGCACGGCGTTATACAGCCCCGCCCGTGTTTTCTTGACGGCGAAGGTCAAAAATGCCGATGAAAGCTGGTAGACCGCGAGCATTACGACAGATTCGATATAGCATCCCGCGCAAAACGACGCAATGGCGCAGATGACGATAAGGCACTGGCTGCTGAAATAGTTCTTTTTTCTCAGTGCGTTATCTATCGCGGCAAAAATAAGATCAAAGCCGGAGATGAGCGCTGCAAGAATAAGTATCAGCACCGCAACGAAGGGCGCTGCGCCGACAGTATATGCAAGCACGAGCAGCAGCGCGGATACTATCGCCCTTGACAGCGCGAAAACATCCGGCTTGATACCCTTACTGCGCTTTTTCGGTGAAGATTTTTTTGCCACAACAGCACCTCCCTGCTAAGCCGATCGTATTTTACCGATTATATCAAGCCTTGCCGTCGCAGCCGAGAACATCGACTATCTTGTGCGCGACCATGTCCTTGATGGCGGCACGGGCGGGCTTGAGATACTGTCTCGGATCGAAATGATCGGGATGATCGTTGAAATACTTGCGGATTGTAGCGGTCATTGCAAGGCGAAGATCGGAGTCGATGTTTATTTTGCACACAGCCATGGAGGCTGCCTTGCGGAGCTGATCCTCGGGAACGCCGATCGCGCCGGGCATATTGCCGCCGTTTTCATTTATGAGCTTAACAAACTCCTGAGGCACGGAGGAAGAGCCGTGCAGGACTATCGGGAAACCGGGCAGACGGCGCTCTACGTCCTCGAGAATATCGAAGCGAAGCTGGGGCTTGGTGCCGGGCTTGAACTTATATGCGCCGTGAGAGGTGCCGATGGCGATTGCAAGAGAGTCGCAGCCTGTGCGTTCGACGAATTCCTGAACGTCCTCGGGACGGGTGTAGGACGAATCCTCCGCCTTGACCTTGACCTCATCCTCAATGCCGGCGAGCGTGCCGAGCTCGGCCTCGACAACAACGCCGTGATCGTGAGCATACTCGACTACCCTGCGGGTCAGCTCGATGTTCTCCTCAAGAGACTTGGAGGAGGCGTCGATCATAACGGAGGTAAAGCCACCGTCTATGCAGGATTTGCAAAGCTCAAAGCTGTCACCGTGGTCAAGATGCAGCGCGATGGGAAGTCCGGTCTCTTCGACTGCCGCTTCAACGAGCTTCATAAGATAGGTATGGTTTGCGTATGCGCGTGCGCCCTTGGATACCTGAAGGATGAGCGGAGCGTTAAGATCCGCCGCCGCCTCGGTTATACCCTGAACGATCTCCATATTGTTAACGTTGAACGCGCCGATGGCGTAGCCGCCCTTGTAGGCTTTTTCAAACATTTCGGTTGTTGTTACGAGTGGCATAATAGATCCT
>USPI01000252.1 GCA_900556535.1 uncultured Eubacteriales bacterium
GAGCAAAAGACCGGTCAGATAATTGTCCGCAAGGATTATGAGCTTGTCGATCTGCCGGGCATTTACTCCATTCGCCCGTACTCCGGCGAGGAGCGTGTCACGCGCGATTTTATAATAAAAAACAAGCCCGATGCCATAATAAACATCGTCGATGCCACCAATATCGAGCGCAATCTCTATCTCACGCTCCAGCTCATCGAGATGGGAAAGCCGATGGTCTTGGCGCTGAATATGATGGATGAGCTTTTGGGAAACCACGGCAGCGTGGATATAACAAAGCTCTCCGAGCGGCTGGGCATACCGGTCGTACCCATATCCGCCGCTAAAAACGACGGCGTTGAGGAGCTCATGCGCGTGGTTGCGGAAACGGCGGAAAACGCCCGTCTCCCGCGCAGGATAGACTTCTGCTCGTCGGGTCCCGTGCACCGCTGCATACACACCGTCAGCCATGTCGTGGAGGACCATGCTGATAAGATAGGCGTGCCCTCGCGCTTTGCCGCAACGCGCGTTATAGAGGACGATGCGGATATCATTTCGTCTCTCAAGCTCAGCGAAAACGAGCTTGAGCTTATCGGTCACGCGGTGCTTGAGATGGAAACGGAGGGCGGGCTTGACCGTAACGCCGCACTTGCCGATATGCGCTATCGCTTCATCGAAGCCGTGTGCTCGGAAAGCGTCGTCAAGGCTCACGAGAGCCGCGAAATGCGGCGCAGCGTAAAAATCGACAAGGTACTGACCAATAAATATCTTGCGATACCGATGTTTATTGCGATAATGGGCTTTATCTTCTGGATGACCTTCAGCGTGCTCGGAAAATGGCTGTCGGATATGCTGGCGCTCGGAATAAGCTCGCTGAAGAGCATCGTTGACGCGGCGCTCACGGCATACGGACTGAACCCCGTCGTGCACAGCCTTGTCATTGACGGCGTGTTTGCCGGCGTCGGCAGTATGCTGAGCTTTTTGCCGATAATCGTCGTGCTGTTTTTCTTCCTCGCCATCCTCGAGGACACGGGCTATATGGCGCGCGTCGCGTTTGTTATGGATAAGCTGCTGCGCCGCATAGGGCTTTCCGGACGCAGCTTCGTTCCGATGCTCATAGGCTTCGGCTGCTCCGTGCCTGCTATCATGGCAACGCGCACGCTCTCGTCCGAGCGCGACAGAAAAATGACCATGCTGCTCATTCCGTTTATGAGCTGCTCTGCGAAGATACCCATTTATGCGGTGTTTACGGCGGCGTTTTTTCCCGATCACGGCGGTCTCGTCATGACCTGCCTGTATGTTTTCGGTATGCTCGTCGGCGTATTGGCAGCAAAAATACTCAGCAAAACCGTTTTCACAGGAAAGCCCGTGCCCTTTGTCATGGAGCTTCCAAATTACCGTATGCCGTCGCTCAAGAGCGTGCTGCTCCTCATGTGGGAAAAGGCGTGGGATTTCATTCGCCGCGCATTCACGGTAATTTTTGCCGCGACCATCGTTATCTGGTTCCTGCAAACCTTTGACACCCGCCTTAACGTCGTCGGCAGCGGCAGCACCGACAGCCTTCTTGCCATCATCGGCACCTGGATAGCGCCCGTGTTCGCACCGCTCGGTTTCGGAGATTGGCGCGTTGCGACCGCGCTTCTGACGGGACTCATGGCAAAGGAAGCGGTCATAAGCACGCTCGGAGTGCTCATGAACACCGGCGCGAACATCGGCAGTGCGGCTCTGTTAACGCTCTTCACGACCCGCTCGGCGCTGAGCTTCCTCGTGTTCTGCCTGCTCTACACGCCCTGCGTCGCGGCGCTGGCCGCCTTCCGGCGCGAAATGGGCAGCGGAGTCAAAACCGCGCTCGTCGTGCTGTCGCAGTGCTGCGTGGCGTGGCTTGCGGCATTTGTGGTCTATACTCTTATCGGGGTGATATTCTGATATGGAGATCGTGATTCTCGCTCTGCTCGCGCTGTGGCTCTTTTTGGCCATACGCAGCATCAAAAAGGGACGCGGCTGCTGCGGCAAATGCTCCGGCTGCAAGGGAAACGGCGATTCCTGCAAAAACTGCAAAAAATAAGTGTAAACGCTCGGGCCGTGCGGCTCGGGCGTTTGTATATTTGTGCCCGCCGCGGTCAACAATATAGATAAATTCCGATAGGAGGTTTATCTATGCAAAACGAAAAAA
>USPI01000253.1 GCA_900556535.1 uncultured Eubacteriales bacterium
CAGGCGGATGTTTTCGTCCCCCGTGCCGAACACATTCTGCAAAGCCCCGGAGCCCGAGGCCAATTTCTGTTCCTCTGCCAAAGAAGCAGTCCTCCCACGCCCCGAAGGGCTAATCTGTGTCGTGCCGCGCGCCGATGGGCGCTTCAAAAACGAGCACCACAGTCGCATACACGAACTCATCATCTATCATACTATAATCTACCCATTTGTCAAGGATTTCGACCCCGCTCGGGCAGTTTAATTTGGCAATTTTTTCCGCCGCGCCCTGCGCCTGACTGCGCGCGTCGCTGACGGTCCGGCTGCGCGGCACGCTGACCGTGCGCGCAAGCGTCTCCACGCGCCGCCAGACGGGCGTGTCCTCGGCAATGTCGACTACCTGCACGCCGATGGCGTCGCCGTCTTCCGGCGCGTTTTTTTCAAACCGCTCCTCAAACTCATGCGCAAACGGAACCGTAAGTTCCTTCGCACAGCGGGCGCATTCGCCCTTCAGCGCCGTTTTGACGCTGCCTGAGGTCTCAAAGCCGCTCCCGTCGAAAACATAATTTATCTCAACCGTTACATCGTCCGCAAAGCGAATCCACCGGCCGGGATACTCAATGTCCTCTATTCTTTCGCAAAGAACCGCATGCCCTTCGCGCCCGGGAAGCTTAAGCTCCGTTGCCACGTTCAACTTCATAAAAAGTCAACCTCGTCTATTTTATCCGTTGCGATATCGTTTGTCAACAATATCTTGTATCAAAAGCACCGTTTTTTGCGGGTATTTTGCTTATTTGGCGGTAAGGGCAGCCGTATCGCGGGCAATCATCATCTCTTCGTCGGTCGGGATGACGAAAACCTTCACGCGGCTGGTGGGCTTGGAAATTTCAACTTCCTCGCCGCGGGGGCAGGAATTGTTGAAGTCGAAATCAACGTCAACGCCCAGATATTCAAGGCCGCTGAGAACCTTTTCGCGCACGCCGCGGTCGTTTTCGCCAACGCCGGCGGTGAATACTATCGCGTCGACTCCGCCAAGGGCGGCAGCGTATGCGCCGATGTACTTCTTTACTTTGTAGCAGAAGGTGTCAAGCGCAAGCTGAGCGCGCTCGTTGCCGTTGTTGGCCGCCTCTTCCAAATCGCGGAAGTCGCTGGACACGCCGGAAATGCCGAGCACGCCGGACTTCTTGTTGAGGATGGTCAGCATATCGTCGATGCCGATGTTGTGCTTATTCATTATAAACTGCATTGCGCCCGGATCAAGGTCGCCGCAGCGAGTGCCCATCGGCAGGCCGACCAGAGGCGTAAAGCCCATGGAAGTATCGACGCACTTGCCGCCGTCGATCGCGCATATGGAGGAGCCGTTGCCGAGGTGGCAGGAGATGAGCTTCAGCTCCTCGGCAGGTCTGCCCATGACCTCGGCGCAGTGACCGGAGACATAGCGGTGGGAGGTACCGTGGAAGCCATAGCGGCGGACGCTGTCGTTCTTATAGTATTCATAAGGCACGGCGTACATATATGCCTTGCCCGGCATGGTCTGATGGAAAGCGGTGTCGAACACTGCGACCATGGGCACGTCGCCCATGACTGCCTGGCATGCCTTGATGCCGGTGAGGTTTGCGGGGTTGTGCAGCGGCCCGAAGGGAATGCACTCCTCAATAGCGTCCATGACCGGCCCGTTGATGAGAACGGGCTGGGAGAATTTCTCGCCGCCGTGGAGCACGCGGTGGCCGACAGCGTCTATCTCGCTCATGGAGGAGATCACGCCGTACTCCGGGCTTACGAGCTTGTCGATAGATGCGGCGATAGCCTCGGCATGCGTGGGCATGGGGATATCCGCTTCAAAAACCTTCTTGTCGCCGACCAGCGGGGTGTGCTTGAGATGACCGTCAATGCCGATGCGCTCGCACAGGCCCTTAGCCATGACCTTTTCGGTCTCCATGTCGATCAGCTGATACTTGAGAGAGGAGCTGCCGGCATTGATAACAAGGATCTTCATTATTTATTTTCCTTTCTATTGTAAATCCTGCCTGAATTAGATAAAATAGCATCAACAGCTATTCTAATACATTTGCGTGAAAAATCAAGATTTTTTTATTCGGAGACTTCAAGATGAATATAGCCGGTATCGTATGTGAATATAACCCCTTCCACAGCGGGCATTTATACCAGCTC
>USPI01000254.1 GCA_900556535.1 uncultured Eubacteriales bacterium
TTCAAGTCCGACGGGACCGCCGTTATAAAACTCTATTATACTGCGCAGCATTCTGCGGTCGAGCGAATCAAGTCCGCTCTTATCGACCTCAAGCCTTGAAAGCGACATATCCGCGACCTCACGGGTTATGACGCCGTCCGCCCTCACCTGCGCAAAATCGCGCACACGGCGCAGCATGCGGTTGGCTATTCTCGGAGTACCGCGGGAGCGGGAGGCGATCTCAACGGCGCCGCCGCTGTCAATATCAATGCCCAGTATGCTCGCAGAGCGCTCAACTATCTTTTTAAGCTCGTCAACCGTGTACAGCTCAAGTCTGAGCGTTACGCCGAAGCGGTCGCGCAAGGGCGCAGTGAGCTGACCGGAGCGGGTAGTCGCACCGATAAGCGTGAATTTAGGGAGCTCAAGATGCAGAGAGTTTGCCGAAGGCCCCTTGCCGAGGATTATATCTATTGCATAGTCCTCCATGGCGGGGTACAAAATCTCCTCATACGCACGGTTGAGTCTGTGTATCTCATCAACGAAAAGTATATCTCCCTCGTTGAGATTTGTAAGCATCGCAACGAGATCGCCCGGACGCTCGATCGCGGGGCCGGAGGTTATACGCATATTGACGCCCATCTCATTTGCAATAACGGCTGCGAGCGTGGTCTTGCCGAGTCCCGGAGGCCCATGCAGCAGAACATGGTCGAGCGGCTCGTTGCGGAGCCTTGCTGCGTCAATAAAAACGCCGAGATTATCCTTTGCCTTCTCCTGCCCGATATACTCGGTCAAGGTCCTCGGTCGAAGGCTCCCCTCTCCTGCATCCTCGGGCAGCACGGACGAGCTGGTCACTACGGGAACATCTTCGAGTCCGTCAGCGAAATTTATGCTCATCTTTTACCTCCTCACATAAGGTTCTTGAGCGCGATCTTGACGATCTGCTCCGTGCTCATGCCGCTTGTATCCATTCTCCGCAGAACGGAGTTGATCTCAGCAGCGCCGTAGCCGAGCACCATGAGTGCGGCGACCGCATCGCTTCTGCCGGTGCCTGAGTCCGTCTGCGTGAGCACCGCGGGCATTTCGGGCGTATCGGCAGCGCCCATCTGCTTTGCGACCTTGTCCTTGAGCTCAAGAATAACGCGCTGCGCTATCTTCTTTCCTACGCCCTGGGCTGCCGTGATGGCCTTATCGTCGCCGTTCATTATGGCAAGAGCCAGCCCCTCGGGAGTCACCGCGCACAAAATAGCCTGCGCCGCCTTGGGGCCTATGCCGGAAACGGTCAGCAGCATCTCGAAGCAGCGCTTCTCGCTGACAGTCGCAAAGCCGTACAGCTCAAAGCTGTCCTCTTTTATGCACTCGGATATATAAACCTTGCTCTTGTCTCCGATTTTGAGCCGGGAGAGCGTATTTGTCGTCGTGTTGACTGCGTATCCGACACCGGAGCAGTCGATAACGGCAAGATTAATGTCAATATCGGTAACTATTCCGTTTAAATGGTAGAACATAAGCCTTCGCTGTCCTTTCGGGAAAGTAAAGATGTCGAGCTGCGGGCATGGCAGATGGCGAGCGCAACGGCGTCCGCGGCATCGTCCGGCTTCGGTGCTGCCGGGAGATTTAAGATCCGCCTGACCATGTCGATGACCTGCCTCTTCTCCGCCCTGCCGTATCCGACGACGGCCTGCTTGACCTGAAGCGGCGTGTATTCAAACACCGCAACTCCCGCGCGATACGCTGCGAGAAGAATGACCCCTCTCGCGTGCGCAACCGATATGCCGGTAGTAATGTTTGTATTAAAAAACAGCTCCTCGATCGACATCACATCGGGAGAAAACGTGCTTATGAGCTCGTTCATGTCGTCAAATATCCTGTCAAGGCGGCTCGACAGCGAGGTATGCGCCGGAGTGCTTATGACGCCGCAGGTAACGAGCTTCATTTTTGACTTATCGTTATCAACGACCGAAAAGCCCACCGTGGCAAGCCCCGGGTCGATGCCTAAAATACGCAATCAAATCACATCCTATCTGATGATTTTACCACATTCCCGCCATTATTACAACACAAAACCGAGCGGGGGCTTCGTGTGCTGTCCATTATCATTAAACGCACAGAGACTCAACTGAGTCGGCTGTGCGTTTTTTCTTTACTACAACCCCATAGG
>USPI01000255.1 GCA_900556535.1 uncultured Eubacteriales bacterium
CTGTCCGTCGGCGTACACATAAAATAATTCCGGTATTTTTTCGTTCACTGTGTTGATTTTCTTTCATTTGTATAGTAAAATGTTATCATAAAAAGATAAGTTAGGAGCGTGATCATCTTGACGCCTTCAAAGCCCAAGAAAGAGGACAGGCGAGTGAGATACACAAAGCAGGCGATCCGCGACGGATTTTTGACCCTGCTTTCCCGCAAGCCCATCGAAAAAATCAGCGTGACGGAGATATGCCGCGAGGCGGATATCAACCGCGGCACCTTCTATGCGCACTATTCAGACCCCTATGAGCTCAAGCGGAGCATCGAAAACGAGCTGACCGACGCCATGCAGGAGCGGCTTGAGGAGCTCGGTCAGACGAGGCTCACCGCGATGCAGACCCTGCTGCTTCTCAAGGAGAAGGAGGAGCTGTGCCGCGTGTTCGCAGGTCCCTACGGCGACAATGCCGCGCTGCTCAGAATAATCGAAAAGCACACCGATGATTATCTTCTTCAGGAGCTGCACGCGCCCGAAAAGCTCAGTGAATCAATTGAGCTGTGTCTGCGCGGGCTGCTCGTTTCGTCCATATCCACGGTCGTGAAATATTGGCTCGACTCCGGTATGGCGGCGACGCCCGAGCGCGTTGCGTATATGCTCGAGACCTACTGCAAGCACGGCATCGGGGGATTCGTGTCTCAGGCATAAGTCTCGTGCTTTACATAATGTGTTGAAAACCATGTTGAAACTGTGCAAAACTCTTGATTTGTCAATGGTTTATTCATATCTTTAGCACAAAATTTGCGAGAAAGGACGAAAATCATGAAAAAAATGCTTGCCATACTTATGGCGCTGAGCATGACCCTCGGGTTGTGCGCGTGCCATAATTTCATAGACGACGAGAAAAAAACGCCCGTGCCGAGCCATGACGTCACGGTCAATTACAGCTACACCGACGAGCAGCAGACCGACGAAAACGGCAGGGTCATTTTCACGCAGGCCGTCGGCACCGCGGAGGTCCGCTCGAAGGATACGCGCGCTGCCGAGCGCATTAACGCCTCCCTTTCCGAGCTGTACGTCCGCTTCCGCGACGACTCGCTTTACACGCAGAGGGTCGCGGCGGATCAGACCACCGGCAAGCCCGTCGAGCTCGGCTACTCCGTCACCGCCGCCTCGCCGCGCTGCGACGTGAGAGTGCTCAGCCTCACCTTCGACGTGCTTCAGGATCTCGGCGGGGTGCACGCCGACTCGTATCGGCTCAGCCGCAGCTTCAATGCCGATACCGGCGCTCTGCTCACCCTCGGCGATATCGCCAAAAACGAGGAGCAGCTCAAGACCTTTATCAAAAACTACGTCATCGGTCTCATGGCGGGAGACGAGTATCTGCTCAAGGACGGACAGAGCTACCTGTTTGACGATGCGCAGAGCGTCATCGGCACCATCGTTGACGACGGACAGAATTGGTACTTCAGCGACAAGGGGCTCGTCGTTTACGCAAACCCCTATGACATCGCGCCCTACGTCTACGGCGTGATGAGCTTCGATATCCCCTACGCCGCGCTTGAGGAGTTCATTTCCGCAGACTTCATGCCCGTTGCGTATGAGGGAGAAAACGGCATAGTCCTCGGTGACGCGGGCGGTGCGATCGATCCCGAGACCGTCAACATTCTCGACACGATAACCGTCGATCCCGATATGCAGAGCGTCATTCTCTCGGCAGAGGAGACGGTGTACAACGTGCGCATCTACACCGCCGAGCGCACCCTGTGGCAGCGCAATTACCTGACCACTGGCGAGGGCGTCGAGGTCATAAGCTCGATCCCCGACGTGCTGCCGAACATCGGCGTTTACTATCAGCTCGCCGACGGCACCGAGGTGACGCGCGGCATTTACCAGAGCGGCAAGGACGGCTCTATCATCCTCTCCGAAATAACCGAGGCCGAGCCGCTGTTCATTCCGATAAATCAGGCCAAATAATCGCTATACACGCAAAAACCGCACCCTGTCGGGTGCGGTTTTTTTATTTTTTTAGACCGTCAAAAAACCTATGCTGCCGAGAAAAGATAACCGCGCAGCGGGGGAGCTTGAGGGGTAGCGAAGCGGCGGCGCGGGAGTGAATGACATGCCGGGGGCATG
>USPI01000256.1 GCA_900556535.1 uncultured Eubacteriales bacterium
GTAATCCCTTCAGGAGTTTCAAATGCCCAGACAATATTCACTTGAGAAAACGAGAAATATCGGTATCATGGCTCATATTGACGCCGGCAAGACCACGACTACGGAACGTATTCTGTTCTACACCGGTGTCAACTACAAGCTCGGTGAGACCCATGAAGGTACCGCCACCATGGACTGGATGGAGCAGGAGCAGGAGCGTGGCATAACCATCACCTCTGCTGCAACCACCTGCTTCTGGAACGGCACCCGCATCAACATCATCGACACCCCGGGTCACGTCGACTTTACCGCAGAGGTCGAGCGTTCCCTGCGAGTGCTGGACGGATGCGTGACGGTTCTTTGTGCAAAGGGCGGTGTTGAGCCTCAGTCCGAGACTGTTTGGAGACAGGCTGACCATTATCACGTCCCCCGCATGATTTACGTCAATAAGATGGACATCATGGGCGCGGACTTCTATCATGTGCTCGATATGGTGCATGACAGGCTCAAATGCAACGCCGTTCCGATCCAGCTGCCTATCGGCAGTGAGGAGACCTTCAAAGGTATTATCGACCTCGTGGATATGAACGCAGACGTTTATTACGACGATCTCGGCAAGGACATGCGTACCGAGGAGATCCCCGAGGATATGCGTGAGCTTGCAGAGCAGTACCGTGATAATCTGCTCGAGGCAGTCTCCGACTTCGACGATGAGATCATGGAAATGTATCTCAACGGCGAGGAAGTCCCTGCGGATAAGATCCGCAAGGCGATCAGAAGCGCCACCGTCGCGGTGAAGATGGTTCCCGTGACCTGCGGCACTTCTTATAAAAACAAGGGCGTACAGAAGCTGCTGGATGCAATCGTTGACTACATGCCTTCGCCGCTGGATGTTCCGGCTATCGAGGGTGTCAACCCCAAGACCGACGAGGAAGAAACGAGAGAGGCTGATGATAACGCGCCGTTCTCCGCTCTTGCCTTCAAGATCATGTCCGACCCCTATGTGGGAAGATTGAGCTTTTTCCGCGTCTACTCAGGCTCTGTGGAGACCGGTAAGACCGTCATGAATTCCACCAAGGGACAGCGTGAGCGTCTTGGCCGCATCCTGCGTATGCACGCCAACCACAGAGAGGATATCGATCAGGTTTATTCCGGCGATATCGCCGCCGCCGTCGGCCTTAAAAACACCACCACCGGCGACACGCTCTGTGACGAAAAGAATCCTATCATCCTTGAGTCCATGGAATTCCCGGATCCGGTCATCCGCGTGGCTATCGAGCCTAAGACGAAGGCCGGTCAGGAAAAAATGGCTATCGCTCTCCAGAAGCTGGCAGAGGAGGATCCCACCTTTAAGACCTATACGGACGAAGAGACGGGTCAGACCATCATTGCCGGTATGGGCGAGCTGCATCTGGAGATCATTGTGGACAGGCTTCTGAGGGAATTCAAGGTCGAGGCCAACGTTGGCAAGCCTCAGGTCTCTTACAAGGAGACCGTGAGAAAGGCCGCAACGGTCGACACCCGCTATGTCCGTCAGACCGGCGGTAAGGGACAGTTCGCACACGTCAAGCTTATGATCGAGCCCAATGAGTCCGGCAAGGGCTATGAGTTCGTGAACAAGGTCACGGGCGGCGCTATCCCGAAGGAATACATCCCCTGTGTCGATCAGGGTATCCAGGGAGCGATGCTCTCCGGCGTACTCGCGGGGTACCAGGTCGTCGATGTAAAAGCCACTCTGCTGGACGGCTCTTTCCACGAGGTCGACTCTTCCGAGCTGGCCTTCAAGATCTGCGGCAGCATGGCATTCAAGGAAGCGTGCCAGAAGGCCGATCCCGTGCTGCTTGAGCCTATAATGAAGGTGGTCGTCACCGCGCCCGATGAATACATGGGCGACGTTATGGGCGATGTCAACGCGAGACGCGGTCAGATCGTCGGCTCCGATATCAGAAACGGCACTGCGGTCATCGAGGCCAATGTTCCGCTTTCCACGATGTTCGGCTATGCCACAGACCTGCGCAGCAAGACTCAGGGCAGGGCGACGTACGTAATGGAGCCCAGCCACTTTGTTGAGCTGCCCAAGAATTTGCAGGAAGCCCTCGTGAATAAACACAACGGCTTTGGAAAACCAATTTATT
>USPI01000257.1 GCA_900556535.1 uncultured Eubacteriales bacterium
AGCAGCATAGGTTTTTGGCTGCTTAATTTTAATTATTATTTGGTTCTCTCCCCTTTTTCGGATATCTCGCCCGAGCGGTAAGCCGCGAGAAGCTGCTCAAGCGCCTGTATCCTGCGCCGCAGCAGCACGCCGTCATCGCAGTCGGCAATGTAGCGGCGGTGAGCAAATCTCTCGACCTGTATCGCCTCGGACTCAATATCGGCATTGTCGTCGATGGCGGCCGCAACGCCCTCAAAGGGCATATGCGCCTTGATCTTCAGTCCGTGAGAGTTATAAACGAGCGTGTAGCCCGCGATGCCGGTCGTTTTCTGATACGCCTCGCAGAAGCCGCCGTCAATGATAAAGAGCTTGCCGCCCGCCTTGATGGGGCTCTCGCCCTTGCGCGCCTTGACGGGAGTGTGGCCGTTTATGATGTGTCCCGTTTCGGGGTCAAGCCCGAACTCGTTGAGTATCATGCCGACCGCCTTTTCGTCCTCCCAGAAGCTGAAATAGGGGTTTTTGGGCTCTGCCCAAGTGCTCTGATCGTCCACAACGGCGCGCTCGAAGGTGTGGAACACTCTGCCGGAAAACGGGCTGTCGTTGCCGCACCAGAGATACCACATCATGTCCAGCGCCGACTCGTCGTGCTTTGCCCATGCGTTTTTAACGACCATGTCGGCATAATCCATAAGGCTCTTGCCGGCATACCACACGCCGCCGTGGCGCACACGGGCAAACTCGCCGTCCTCGGTCATGGGGATGCAGCCGTGGTACAGGAGGTTGCCGTTGCAGCACAGATACGTGCTGCCGAAGCGATAGATAAAGTCCATGTGGCGGCGCAGCGCCTGACTGTCGCGGAACAGCGTGACGTATTCGTCCACGAGTCTCATTTCGTCCTCGTTGAGAGAATACGGATCGTCGCGGTCGATAGTGGGCCACTTGTCGGTATTGAGCGGATACACTCCGTCGTCGAGTATGACGGTGTTGTTTTCAAAATCGCAGCGACTTAGCATCAGGCGGGAATTCATGCCGTAGCCCGGGTGGCGCAGTATGATGCGTCCCTCGAGCTTGAAGCCGATGGTGCTCAGGGCTATCTTGACGCTCTCGGGCGAGGCGTCGCCGTAATATCGGCGCGTGAAATCATACAGCGGCTGGAGCGTTATGCCGTAGCGGCGCTCAAGCAGATTCGCGTTGCCGTAGTCAAGCGAAATGCGCAGCACGGTGAATATACACGCGGGGCTGCCGGAGGCTGCACCCAGCCAGAGGATATCGTGGTTGCCCCACTGAATGTCTATGTTCGGATGCTCCATGAGCGTGTCGAGAAGCCGCGCGGGCTCTGGACCGCGGTCGAAAATATCGCCGACAATGTGCAGCTTATCGACGGCAAGGCGCTTTATAATATCCGCAAGCGCGCTTATGACCTCGTCCGCAGCGCCGGTGGAGATTATGGAATCAAGTATCGCGTCGTGGTATCTGACCTGATTTGAATACTCGTCGCGCTGCATATGCAGCAGCTCGTCAAGCACGAAGCTCCATTTTTCCGGCATCTGCTTGCGCACATAGCCGCGGGTATATTTACTCGAAAGCGTTTCCGCAAGGGTACGCAGCATTTTGAGTACACGCTTTAGCCACGCGGGATCATACTGCCCCGACTCGCGCATCGCGGCGAGCTTTTCATGCGGGTAATAAATAAGCGTGCACAGATTGCGGCAGCGCTCCTCGCCTATCTCCGGCTCAAAAAGACGGCGCACCTTTTCGAGGATAACGCCCGAGCAGTTATTTAGTATATGACGCACCGCGGCGTACTCGCCGTGCAGGTCGCTTATAAAATGCTCCGTGCCCATGGGCAGATGCGATCTGGGCAGTGTCAGCACCGCCACATCGCAGTCCGCCGTTTTTGCAATCTGGTGTCCCCGCTCCCGGGCCAGCTGGGACATGGCCCGCTGGGCGGGCCCGGCAAAGGGCTCGCCGTAATCCCGGAAGCATGCGTTGTCATAGGGGCAGCAGAACATTTCCGGCAGCACCGCCAGGTCGATGTCCCCGGCGGAGCGCACCAGTTCGCAGGCATGGCGGATGTTCTCCGCCTTATCGGCGGAAACGTGCATCTGGATCTGTCCCTCGACTT
>USPI01000258.1 GCA_900556535.1 uncultured Eubacteriales bacterium
GACTTTAAATCACCTCATCAGTCAGCTATCGCTGACAGCTTCCCCTCAAGGGGAAGCCAATGACGCACCCCGATAGTGCGCGGCAAATACGGTTTTGCCCGTACCCTCGTAACCGAGCCGCCGTAATAGATGTATCGGCAAAATCCCATGGCGAATTGCCCCCACGGCGAGTGGCGGTTTTGCCCGCACCCTCGATACCGGGCTGCCGCAATGACCGTATCGGTACAATCTCAAACCGCCATCGAAAAACCGACTAAAACCATCGGTTAGGCGGAGAGCGCGTTAGGGATATGATAAAGAATAATGCACACAATGTCAAGTGAAATTACCGACTGCAATGTATGAAAGTTTTTACTTGCCCGCGGCATCGAAAAATGTCGAAACTGTGTGATATGCCACTTGCCGATGCGCGGCGCTCGCTATAAAATGTATAATAGCGAATTATGCGAGTAAATTCAACCGGAGATATGCCATGACAGAACAGGTCTATAACAATATTTATTCCATTCCCGTCGTCCTGCCCGACAGTCCGCTCAAGTGGCTCAATTCGTACTACATTCCCGCCGCAGACGGCGGCCGCGCGCTCCTTGTCGATACGGGCTTCAACCGCCCCGAGTGCTATGACGCGCTGCTGCGGGGCTTTGACGAGCTCGGCGTTGAGCCGGAGAACACGGACGTTTTCATCACCCACCTGCACTCGGACCACGCCGGCAACGCGCCCAAGCTCGAGGCGCTCGGCTGCCGCGTGATAATGGGAGCGCTTGACTACTCGCTCATGGGCGGCGATAACTGGAGCCGTATGCGTGAGCGCGCGCTGCATGAAGGCATGAGCGGCGAGGTGGCGGAGCTCGTTTTTTCGAATAACCCCGCGACGAAGTATAGACCCGAGCGCTTTTGTGCCGAGACCGTCGAGGACGGCGACATTTTGCATCGCGGCGGGTTTGACTTCGAGTGCATCTGTACGCCCGGCCACACGCCCGGGCATATGTGCCTGTACGACCGCGAGAAGCGTGTGTTTCTCTCCGGCGACCACGTCCTTTTCGACATCAGCCCCAACATAACCTGCTGGTCGACCATGCGCGACCCCCTCGGCAGCTATATCGAAAGCCTGCGCAGGGTGGAGGAGCTGGAGGTCGAGACGGCGCTGCCGAGCCACCGAAACTGCGGCAGTGTGACGCTGGCGCAGCGTGCCGCGGAGCTGATAGAGCACCACGCGCGCAGGCTCGCCGAGCTTGAGGAGCTCATCCGAAGCAGGCCGGGGCTCACGGCGTATGAGCTGACGGGGCTTTTGAAATGGCGCATCCGTGCGCGTAATTGGGACGAGTTCCCGCCCGCGCAGAAGTGGTTTGCGATGGGCGAGGCGATGGCGCATCTGGACTACCTGCGCCTGCGCGGCCGCATCAGCGCCGATGACTCCGCCGACCAAGTTGTGTATTTTTGCAACTGGCGTTGAGCCATTGCCATGGGGGCGATGCGCCTTGGGATAGTACCGATACATTTATTGCGGTTGCCCGGTTACGAAACTGCCGACCAAACCGCTGCTCGCCGCAGGGGCAGTTCGCCTTGAGATTTTACCAATACGCATTTTGCGTCAGCTCGGTTACGAGGGTTCGGATAAAACAATAGTTGCCTCGCACTATCGTAGAGCGAAGCAGCAACGGTTTTGCCTGAATAACAACTTCGGGCTGATAGAATAGATGTATTCCACTATCTCAAGGCGCTACTAAAAAAACAATCCCTCCGGCTCGGCTAACGCCGACCCACCTCCCTTTGCACAAGGGAGGCAATGGTGCTGTCTTGGTCGGAAGCGCGTTACCGTGATACCGCAGTATAATCCACCGCCATTGTTGGTGGCGAAATTGGCTTCCCCTTTGAGGGGAAGCTGTCAGGCGCAGCCTGACTGATGAGGTGATTTAAAGTCTTACAATGAGGAAATATAAACACCTCATCCGGCTCTCCGCTGCGCTCCGACCCACCTTCCCCTCAAGGGCAACTGCCGTTGTGGCAGAGCGCCTTGACGCTCCTGCCGATACATTTTTTGCAGGTGCTCGGTTACGAAAGTGCGGAGGAAACCATAACAAGCGGGCGAGCAATGCTCGC
>USPI01000259.1 GCA_900556535.1 uncultured Eubacteriales bacterium
AAGCCTTCGTTCCCTGCGGGCGGTCTTCTGGCCGCCCGCAGCGCATTTTCCATCCGTCTTATCCCCGACCCGCTCATAGCAGAAAGGAATCCCACCCATGCACTTTGACACCAAAAAGCTCACCCGCTGCGCGCTCATCGCGGCTGTTTACGTCGCGCTGACGATGCTCTCCAACGCCCTGAACCTTGCCTACGGCCCCATCCAGCTCCGCTTTTCTGAAGCGATGACGGTGCTGCCGTTTCTGATGCCCGAGGCAAGCTGGGGCCTCTTTATCGGCTGCGTACTCTCCAATGTTTTAAGTCCCTACGGCCCGCTCGATATGATCGTCGGCTCGGCAGCCACGCTGCTCGCAGCGCTCCTCACCGCCCGCTGCCGCAAAAAATGGACGGCCGCGCTGCCGCCCGTGCTCTGCAACGCCATCCTCATCGGCGCGCTCATCGCGTGGGAGGAAGCGGGCACAGGCAACGCCTTCCCGCCGGCCTTTTTCTACAACGCCCTCACCGTGGGCCTCGGCGAGGCGGTCGCCTGCTATGCGCTCGGCCTTCCCCTGCTCGGCATGATCGAAAAGCGCATCAAGCTGAACTGAAAAAAGAGGACTTCCGATCGGAAGTCCTCTTTTTATCGCTTTTTTTGAAGATTCTTAGCCCACATACGGCTGGCTGCTCTCGATGTAGATGCCGCGGCCCGTCGACCAGCTGATGTTAAAGTTCAGCACCTTGCCGAGGTCGCGCAGCTTATAATAGGTGTAGCCGCCGCCCTGATCGTCGGTGAGCAAAATCGCGGTGAAGGGGATGGTCTCGCCGTAGATCTTTGTTGCGGCGTCGGCCTTCTGGTAGCGGCGGTCGCCGGAGAACGAAGTCTTCATCTCCGTGCCGTTGGCGCTGTAGGCCGTGCCCGGCGTGATGACGACGCTGCCGTCCCAGTCGACGGCGAACTGCGCATTCGTGCCGTTTAAGACCGAGGCGATATCGCGCAGGCGGACATAGTTCGTCTCGCCGCCGTTCGCTCCGGGCAGCGCGTAGGTCTGGAAGGTCACGTCGTGTCCGTCGACCTCAACGGTCTGGCGGCGCATATAGGCCGTGCCGCTCGCGGGGATGTTCTCCTGCGTCACGCTGCCGAGCGGGCGCTGATAGGGCACGTCGGTCTGCGAGGTGGAGAAGCGGTAGGTGCCGGCGTTCAGCGCGAGGTAGTCGATCGAGACGCCCGCGCCCTCCACCGTGATGCCCGCGCCCTGACTGTACTGGACAAGATCGGCGGGGAAGGTGAAGCGGAAGGTCATCACCATGCCCTCGAGCAGCGCGTCGAGCTGCGCGTCGGAAGAATCGGGCAGCTGCTTGGAAAGCTCCTTTTTGATCGCGCCGCGGCGGTCGGACTGGTCGTTCTGCACCGTCAGTGTCAGCCCGCCGTCGGAAGCGAGGGCAAGCGTTACCGCGCCGGGGGCGGCGGCAGCGCTCACATCGGCGATCTCAGCGGTGACCTCAGCGAAGATCGCGTTGAATTCGTCGGGATTCGAGAACTGTTCGCTCGCCTGGTCGCCATAGTAGCCGCGGCCATCGTAGCGGAAGTAGGAAAAGCCGTTCTCCGCCATCTTCTCGTGCATATTGAGCGCATTGACAAGTTCCTCTGAAAAGCCAAACTTTGCTTCGACCGTGCCGCCGCCGTCGGCGCGGAGGTCGGTGTCGGCCACCTCACACATGCAGCCGCCGAGCAGGGCGGCGAGCATTGAGAGCGAAAGCAAAACGGCAAAAAATTTCTTCATGGTTCCATCGTCCTTTCCAAGAACTACCGCCATTTTACACGAATTTTTCTCCGATTGCAAGCAGCGCGGCCGCATCGGGCGTGGAAAAAGAGGGAAAAACGCAGCTTTTTTTGCAAAAAGGCCGGATATTTCTGAAAAAACGCTTGACTTTGGGGGATGATTTTGTATAATAGTAGAGCTTGTAATTTGCATACAGGCAGATCCTTGCTCACACAAAGGATGTGTGGGCCATCAGTCCAAAAGGAGGTGCAACCAAGAATGGCTAAGATTTCCGCAAACTATGAGGTCGTTTTCAT
>USPI01000260.1 GCA_900556535.1 uncultured Eubacteriales bacterium
CGGAGAGCCGGATGAGGTGTTTATAATGCTTACAAAAAGGCTTCAAATCACCTCATCAGTCAGGCTGCGCCTGACAGCTTCCCCTCAAGGGGAAGCCAATGACGCACTACATTAGTGCGCGGCAACAACGGTTTCCTCCGCACCCTCGACACCGGGCTACCAGAGATATATGTATCGGTAGGTGCGTCAAATCGCCATAAAAAACCCGCAGGAGGAGATCCTGCGGGTCCGGGCCGTATGGGGCGGTCACGCGCCCACCCCCGACCGGAGCGCGGTCTGAATACCGTCTCCTGTGGTCATCGGCCTGATATTCTGTTTTCGGAGCTTACTCCTTAACGGTCTCGTCGTCGGACTTAGCCTCGGGCTCTGCCTCGGCGGCTGCCTCGATGACGGGCTCCTCTGCTGCGGCTGCGGCGGGCTCTGCCTCGACGGCGGCTGCGGCTGCGGCTGCGGCGGCGCAGGACATATCGTCGTCAAAATCCTCCGCGGCGGCGGCTGCAATGGCTGCCTCCTTCTCGGCTGCCTCCTTGCTTGCGAGGATGGCGAATATCGCAAACAGCACGGTCGCGCAGCCCATTACGATGAGTCCCGCGAGCTGAACGGTGCCGGAGTACTGATGTACGGGCGCGAAGCTCAGCTTGGCTGCGGTCTCGCCGACATAGTTGCCGACCTCGTCAAGACGCACGGAGTAGACATAGTCGCCGAAGTGCGTGCATATGCCGGTGATGATGCCTGCAAGGGCGAGGACTGCGGAAATGACGCCGAGGGTCTTGCCGGTCTTGCGGGTGCCCTTGGCTGCGGCAACGATGCCGCGGACAGCGCCGATGAAGCCGAGGATGGCGGCGACGCCGACGGTGATGTAAATGGCGATACGGGCAACGACTTCCTTGGTGATGTCGGCTTCCTGATCGACCAGGTACTGCTCTGCCTTGTCGCAAAGCACGGAGCACTTGTCGAGATCGAGCATCTTGCAGCCGTTCTTCACAACGACCTCGCCGTTTTCATCGACCTTGTACATGGCCGAGAGAACGGTGATGCAGAACTGCTCATAAGCCTCGGTGTCAAGATACGCAACGCCGTTTTTGATCATAACGAGGTTGTCGGGGATCTCGACGCCGAACTCGATTGCGAGATATTCGGGCAGAGACTTAACGGTCTGGCGTCCGTTAAAGTAGCTGAAGCACATGGGCATACCCTCGCACAGAGCCATGCCGCCCTCTGCAAGAGCGATCTCGCCTTCCTCAAAGACGGAAAGCTGAGCCTTGCCGTCTGCAAGCTGGTTTCTTGCGTCGGCGAGCTTGTTTGCACCTGCTGCGAGCTGCTTGCGCGCGTCGGCGAGCTTTGCCTCACCTGCGGCAAGATCCTTCTCCGCCTGCTCGAGCTGTATCTTCGCTGCCGCGAGCTGCGCGACGCCGTCCTCATACTCCTTGAGCTGAGCCTTGCCGTCGGCGACCATCTGATTCATGAACGCGGGGAAGTCGGTGACATCTGCGGGAATGTCGATTCCGAGATTCTTGGCGATGGGGCGAACGACGCCGACGAACCATGCCTGAGCATTGTCGAAGCCGGGCAGCTTGCCGATGGTGCCGTCACGGAACTGAACATACTGGTTGAGATAGGGCATGAGCGGCTCGATCTTCGCGAGCTTTTCCTTGCCCTCGTTGTATGCCTGAGTGTTGGCGTCTATCTTCGCCTGACCCTCGGCATAGGCCTTCTTGCCGGCCTCGTAAGCAGCGTAGCCCTCGGCGAGGGTCTTTTCGCCCTCCTTCAGGGCTGCCTGACCGTCGTTGTAGCTCTTCTGGCCTGCCGCGTACTGGCTAAGGCCGTCCGTGTAGGTGCCGACGCCCGTGAGGTAGACCTCCTCATTCTCCTTGAGCTGGGCAATTCCCTCTCGCGCGGTCTTGAGGCTTTCTCTTGCGAAATCCGCGTCTGCCTGCTTGTAATCCTTGATGTTCAGGATGTCGCGCACACCGGCGACGCCGGCGAACAGGCTGAACAGGCACGCGAGGACCAGCAAGATGCTGAAGACCATAAGTAATACTCGTTTCATGTTT
>USPI01000261.1 GCA_900556535.1 uncultured Eubacteriales bacterium
TACTTTCGCCAGTAAAGATTTACGGAGACAACCTAAAGGGATATAAGATGGTTGTGGGCACCGCCGGCAAGATAAGCAAATAAGACCACACAGCAAACACCGGAGTCATTTGGCTCCGGTGTATTGACGCTATTGATTTTTTGCCGCCGTTCGAGTATTATATATGCATATTATTTTTTCGGAGGCACAGTATGCACAGACCTGACGACGGCTTTTATCATGACCACGGCGACGGCATAATCCACTGTCATGAGAAAGCCCCTTGTAAAGATATAACGGAGCACGAGGAGCATGAGCACCCGCACCACAACCACTCTCACTCCCACACGCAGAGCAAAGCGGTCATAAACCGGCTCGCACGCGCCATCGGCCATCTTGAGTCGGTAAAGCGCATGGTCGAGGACGAGCGCGACTGCACCGATGTTCTCATTCAGCTCGCCGCAGTTCGCTCCGCACTCAACAGCACCGCGCGCGTCATTCTCAAGGATCACCTTGAGCACTGCATAACCGACGCCGTTGAGACCGGCGACAATGCATTTATCGAGGAGCTCAACGCCGCGATCGACAAGTACATTAACTGATATTTCGGCATAAAAAAACGAGGAGTCACGGACTCCTCGTTTTTTGTTATTCTGATTAGTTGTTGGCGTTAAAAATCTTAAAAATGCTGTCAAACGGATCTTCCTCGCCGGGTGCCTTGGGAGCAGGCTCGTCTGCCTTCTTTTCGGCTGCCTTCTCGGAAGCTGCGGTGTACATACCCTGCTTCTCAAAGACAGGCTCTGCCTTCTTTGCTGCGGGCTGTGCGCTCTGCTTAGCGGTGAGAGCTTCCTCAAAGCCGGTAGCAATGACGGTGACGCGGATCTCGTCCTGCATGGACTCGTCGAAGGTTGCACCGAAGATGATGTTTGCATCGGGGTGTGCTGCCTCCTGAACGAGGTTTGCGGCTGCCTCGACGTCCTCAAGACCCATGTCCTCGGAGCCGGTGATATTTATGAGCACGCCGTGTGCGCCGTTGATGGAGGTCTCCATGAGCGGGCTTGCAACTGCCATGCGCGCTGCATCCTCTGCCTTGCCCTTGCCTGCCGCGCGGCCGACGCCCATGTGGGCAAAGCCAGCGTTTTTCATGATGCAGGTGACATCTGCAAAGTCGAGGTTAATGAAGCCGGTGTTCTTAATAAGGTCGGAAATGCTGGTGACGGCCTGGCGAAGGACATCGTCGGCAATTTCAAATGCGTTTGCGAGAGTGACCTTCTGATCGGTCGCGTACTTCAGGCGGTCGTTGGGGATTATGAGCAGAGAATCGACCTTGCCCAGCATCTCCTTGATGCCCTCGTTTGCCTGATCCATGCGGCGCTTACCCTCAAACTTGAAGGGCTTGGTCACGACGCCGACGGTCAGTATGCCTGCCTCGCGTGCAATATCCGCAACGGTGGGAGCTGCGCCGGTACCGGTGCCGCCGCCCATGCCCGCGGTGATGAACACCATGTCGGCATCCTCAACGGCCTTTGCGATATTATTGCGGCTCTCCTCGGCGCTCTTCTTGCCGATCTCGGGGTCGGAGCCTGCGCCCTGACCGTGAGTCAGCTTCTCGCCGATCTGGATCTTCTGATCGGCATTGGAAACGGCAAGAGCCTGCTTATCGGTGTTGACAGCGATAAACTCAACGCCCTGAGTTCCCGACTTGACCATTCTGTTAACGACATTATTACCGGCACCGCCGATACCAACTACTTTTATAGTAACGACATTTTCAGGGCCTACTTCGGCTTTGAAATCCATTTTATTTCCTCCAGTACAGTTATTTAGAAGACGCGGCATCCGCCACAATCATTTTTCGCGATATGTAACATTTTATAACTTTTTGGCCGCAAGGTCAATAGATTTTTACACCGCTATGTAAACAAAGTATTAATTCGGGTTGAAAACAACCTTGTCGCCCTCAGACACGTCAAGCGTTCCGGCATCATCGGCCGAAAGCTGCGAGGCCGCCGACAGCATCTTTCCGAACTTGTATTCGGTATTGTCTGTAGCTCCGAGCTTGACCAGAAA
>USPI01000262.1 GCA_900556535.1 uncultured Eubacteriales bacterium
GCTGTTGCTCTTGAACTCGGCATATCAAAATCAACGGTAAGTCACTGGAAACACCAAAGAAACGAAATGACTGCCGCAACCGCATTCAAAATCGCAAATTACTTCGGCATCACCATTGAGGAGCTGAAAACGGGCACAAAAAATGAGCCCTCCGACCCGAAGGACGAAGAGGTTGAAAGAAATGATGCCGTTTCTGACTTGCGCGACAATGTGCTATATCACTTCCCCGAATCGTCAACGCAAGATGTGAGTGCGCTTATGAGCGCCATCGAGGGCACTGACCTTACCGTACAGCAGCTTATCGGCATTGCTCAAATGCTCAAACAGATGTCTCCTGCCGATCGGAAGTTTGTGAAGGGTATTTTTGATGCATATGTAGAAGCAAAGCGAGAAATCTGACCCCCGTGCGGCGTGCCAAAGCAGCAGTTTTCGTCACATGACGGAGACTGCTGTTTCTTTTTACTTACCGTCGGCAAAAAAATCGGAGTCTGCGTGACTCCGATTTTTTGCATTCCCTGTGGGGGAGTATTTACTTTTCCTCAAACAGCATATCGAGGTCGCAGTCGGCGTTAATGCCCGGCATCCTGCCCGAATAGCTGTACTGCCATACGTCGTGGGCATAGTAAAAATACGGGTAGCTGCCTATGCCAACGCCCCAAAGCATATAATTCTGAAGCCGCGCAAGGTCATAGCCGTAGTAGCCTGTGTCGTTATACACATAAACTCCCGCCTTGTAGCCCGACGCCTCGATCTGCTCGCAGAACGCGACGGCACAGCTTGTGAGCGTTTCGTTTTCGACCTCGTCCGTGCGGGCCGTGTCGTTTCTTATGCGCTCCCAATCGAAAAACACCGGCAGGTCGAGCTTCCTGCCCTCAAGCAGCGTCACCACATAGCTTGCCTCGCGGCGCGCCTCTGCTTCGTCTATCGCCTGCGAGAAGAAATACACGCCCACGCGCAGCCCCGCCGCCCTTGCGCCGTCAATATTCTTCAGCAGATTATCGTCCTCGTACAGCTCGCCGCTGCCGTAATAGGTGCCTCCTGCGCGTATTATCGCAAAGCTCACGCCGCTGTCGCTGACCTGCTGCCAATCGATATCGCCCTGATACGACGACACGTCCACGCCGCGGCTTGTCTTGTATTTGCTGCCGACGTAGGTGACGGCTCCGCTCTCGTCGGTTTTGAAATCTTCCTTCGTAAGCTCGTTTCTTTTAACGCCGTCCTGCGGGACTATCCACACGCTGCGCTCGCCGTTATACACCTGCACCATGCCATTGTGCTCGTCTGCCGCCGTATTATGGCGCTGCGCAAAGCGCAAGGCGAGCACCGCCAGCAGAGCCAGCACGACGATGAAGGCCAAAAGCATCACGGGACTCAGCCCGCGGCTGTACTTGATTTTTCTCTTTGTCTTTTTCATACCGACATTTTACCACGCCTCGGCCGAGGTGTAAAGTTAACATTCTTCTAACGATGACAGCAGCGTTCTTCCGCCATAGCGCAGGCTGCTCTTGAGACGCTCGCGGCCGCGCTTGAGGGTGCGGCTGACGCTGGATATGTGAAGGCCGAGCTCGTCGGCAATGTCCTGCATGGGCATCTGCTCGAGATAGTACATCGTTATGAGCTGCCTCTGGCGTCTCGTCAGCTCCGAGTTTATTGCGCTCCTGAGCGCGGCGGCAGCGCCCCCGCTGCACTCGGACACGAGCCTTATGTACTGTCTGAGCGCCATGTATTCCTCCTGCTTTGCGAACATATTAAGCTTCTTTTCCTGCATATACATCATCTCCGTAGTAGTTTTCAAGGTAGCGCGAAATTGCCATGGCGTCGCGCATCATGCCCGTCAATATGCACACCCGGCGGCGCATACGCATCCTGTCGATCTCGCACATGGACTCGTTTTCGAGCCTCTCGTTGAGCTCAGAAATGCGCTTTTTGCACTTCTGTGCGCTCTGGTAATACTCTCCCGAAAGTTCGATCAGCTTCATCCTTTTCCTCCCGATTTTCACAAAGTATAAAATAATTAAAATTCTTGT
>USPI01000263.1 GCA_900556535.1 uncultured Eubacteriales bacterium
ATTGATTTACCTACGAGATTGGTCGTATAATAACCTCAAGAGGTGAATGATATGATATCAACTAAAGGGCGCTACGCCATACGCATTTTGTTAGATCTTGCCGAGCACAATAACGGCGGCTATATCCCCATGAAGGAGGTGTCCGCGCGGCAGGAAATATCGCTTAAGTATATTGAGAAGATCATGCCCTCGCTCAAGAGCGCGGGGCTTATCGACAGCGTTCACGGCATAGGCGGCGGCTACAGGCTCACGCGCGCGCCGGAGCGGTACAGTCTGTGGGAGATACTGAAAATCGCCGAGGGCGACCTCGCGCCGGTTGCCTGCCTTCAGGAGAACGCACCTGCCTGCCACCGCGCAGCCGAGTGCCGCACGCTCTCGGTCTGGGAGGGCTACTACGAATTGACGCGCAGCTATTTCTCCGGCATAAGCCTCGCCGACCTCATGCATACCCCCCAAGGCGGCAGCTATGTGATTTGAGCATAGCCCCCCTTGGAGACATAACGACAGCCTTGGAAGAACTTATCCTCCAAGGCTGTATTTTATTCCTCCGCCCACGATGCTGCGGGGGTCGCGCGCATTGCGAGTATCGTCCTGCTTATGAGCTCATCAAGGCTCCAGCCGAGCATATCCGCGCCGCGCTGTATGACCTCGCGAGAGCAGCCGGCGGCAAAATTCGCGCTCTTGTACTTTTTCTTAACTGACTTAAGCTCAAGATCGTCAACGCTCCTTGACGGGCGCATTATGGCGACGGCACCGATAAGACCGGTGAGCTCGTCCGTGGCGTAGAGGACCTTTTCCATGAGATGCTGCGGCTCAATATCCACGGTTATCGCGTATCCGTGGCTCGCAGTCGCACGAATGATGCTTTCGTCGAGACCCTCATTGCGCATCAGCTCCTGACCTTTTATGCAGTGCTGCTCGGGGTAGAGCTCAAAATCAAGGTCGTGCAGCAGCCCAACGACGCTCCAGAAATCGGCCTCGTCACCGTAGCCGAGCTCCTTTGCGAAATACTCCATAACGCCGGATACGATGAGCCCGTGCTTTATGTGGAATGAATCGGAATTGTACTTCTTCAGAAGCGCCAGCGCCTCATCTTTTGCGGGTATCATGGGAAAGTCCTCCTTAATCGTCAGTCCGCAAACAGCGGGGTGGAGAGGTAGCGGTCACCGGTGTCCGGCAGGAGAGCAACGATGGTCTTGCCCTCGTTTTCGGGGCGCCTTGCAAGCTCTATGGCCGCCCAAACCGCAGCGCCAGACGATATGCCGACGAGCACGCCCTCGCTGCGGCCGATCTCCCTGCCGACGGCAAAGGCATCGTCATTTTCGACCGGAATGATCTCGTCATAAATAGAGGTGTCCAGCACCTCCGGCACAAAGCCCGCGCCGATGCCCTGAATCTTGTGCGCGCCCGCGACGCCGGTGGAGAGTACCGCCGAGCTCTTGGGCTCGACAGCAACGATCTTGACCTCGGGCTTTTTGGATTTGAGATACTGACCGACGCCCGTCACCGTGCCGCCCGTGCCGACGCCCGCAACGAAAATATCGACCTCACCGTCCGTGTCGGCAAAGATCTCCGGCCCAGACGTCTCAAAATGCGCCTTTGGATTGGCAGAATTCACGAACTGCCCGGGGATAAAGCTGTTGGGTATTTCCTTGGCAAGCTCGTCTGCCTTTGCGATAGCACCCTTCATGCCCTTAGCACCGTCCGTGAGCACGAGCTGTGCGCCGTAAGCCTTCATTAGCTGTCTGCGCTCAACGCTCATCGTCTCGGGCATGACGATGATGATGCGATAGCCTCTTGCGGCGGCGACGGAGGCAAGACCGATGCCCATGTTGCCGCTTGTCGGCTCAATTATGACGGAGTCGGGCTTCAGAAGCCCCTTTGCTTCGGCGTCGTCTATCATGGCCTTCGCAATTCTGTCCTTCACGGAGCCCGCGGGGTTAAAATACTCAAGCTTTGCGAGAATTCTCGCCTTGAGACCGTACTTATTTTCAATGTGCGTCAGCTCCAAAA
>USPI01000264.1 GCA_900556535.1 uncultured Eubacteriales bacterium
CCTGCTGCATTTCGCTCATAATAGAATTCCTCCCAGAATACGCCCCGGTCATCGCCGGGCCACAGTAAGATTACTGTTGCATTAAACCACAAAGTGCCCCAACTGTCAACCGCTAATTTTGAAAAGGTTTACAACTTTTTCGCTGGCCAATTCCTTTCCGGAAGCAGCGTACTTTTTTGCCTTATCTTCGATTTCAGCGTTTACCGGCAGATTTTTTCTTATGGCGAATGACATGAGCCGATAGGCTTGAGATAAAAACAGAATCGCGGCATTTCCTGCGCCGGTTTCTCATAAGTTGAGACCAGGAGGGACCTGCCCTATGGAAATCAGAAGCACGCATCCCAAAAGCAAGTCGCCGGACGAACGCGAGGCTCAACTGAAAGATATTCGCAGCGCCTGCATTGCCCAGATCATGGCGCAGAAGAAGACTGCCGGAAAAGAGAGAGCGTAAAATGAGATACGAAGCCGCTTATGCACGCCAGTCCGTCGAAAAGAAGAACAGCCTTTCGATCAGGGGACAGCTTGACCTATGCACCCAGACCTCCGGCAATTCGTCGCTGATCGTCTACAGCGATCAGGGCTACTCGGGGAAAAACACGGATCGTCCCGACTTTCAGCGGCTGCTCAAGGATATCAGGGCGGACAAGGTGAGCAAGCTCTATGTCTATCGGCTCGATCGCTTCTCGCGTTCCATTGCTGACTTCGGCCAGCTTTGGAACGTGCTGCAAGCGCACCATGTCGAGTTTGTTTCCGTGACGGAGAACTTTGACACCTCGACCCCTATGGGACGAGCGATGCTCCATATCATCATGGTTTTCGCCCAGCTGGAGCGCGAGACGACGGCGGAGCGCGTAAAAGACAACTATGATAGCCGTGCCGCGCTTGGCTCATGGCCCGGGGGACCTGCTCCTTACGGCTATTGCAACGGACGGACAAACACAGAAAGCCCAACGCTGGTCCCGAACAGGGAGCAGTTGGAGACCGTCTGCCGTATATTTGAAAAGTACGCTGAAGAGGGCGCTACCCTCAAAAGCGTTGCCAATATGCTCAATCGGGAGAAAATTCCCTGTGTGCGGCGCAGTACATGGGATAATGTCAGTGTCGCCAGAGTTCTTCACGCGCCTGTTTATGTCAATGCGGATGCCCAAGTGCGCCTATACTATGCCTCGCTTGGCGTAAAGGTCCTATCGGAGGAAAGCGCATTCGACGGAGAGCATGGCCTGCTCCTGTATGGAAAACGAAAGGCGAATGACCGGAAGTACACCGATGTCAGGGATCATCACCTTGCGGTGCTGAACAGCCCCGGCATCGTTTCCTCTGAACTGTTCCTGCACTGCCAGGACAAGCTTTCGCACAACGCACAGATCGGAAATGCGGGCAAGGGCAAGCACAGCTGGCTGAGCGGTGTGATAAAATGCGCCAAATGCGGCTACAGCATTACCGTGCAGCAAAGAAAAAACGGCGTTCGCCGCATGATCTGTTCAGGCCGCTACAACCTCTCCCAATGCGATGCCGACATCCGCGCCGATCTCACGGAGCTGGAAAATGCTGTCGCTGTGGAAATTGAAAGCCTTCTCGCAGAATACCCGCCAGGTGAGCCGGCCGAGCCGATCCGAAGGGACATTTACGCGGAGAAGCTTAATGCCTTAGAGCGCAAGGCAGACCGCCTGCTGGAGGCGTTTGCCAACGACGAGAGCCTGGACGGCGCCTACCTTCAGCGTGCGCTTGCCCGCCTCGAAAAGGAACGCAAAGAGATCCTTGCCTCGCGCAAGCGCGAAAAATCGAGGCCCGCTATGCCGGAAAAACTCGTCTTTTCAGAGCTGGGCTTTGAAGAAAAGAAGATCGTTGCCGCGCAATTTATTGAACGAATTGAGATTTTTGAAAATTCCGCTGAGATTAAGTGGGTCATATAAAGTCCGGCAGATACAAGAAAAGCGGCCGCGATGCAGGTAAATTGCCAGAATATCTTGACTTTATGCAGATGATATGCTAATATTTTTCC